>CBHWAL010000007.1:0-23200 GCA_966111495.1 uncultured Achromobacter sp.
CGTGGTGGCGATCAGCAAGCACACGAGGATCCCGGTCGATGGTGCGCACGAGCGCGACCGGATGGCTCGCGTCGGACTCATGGATCTTCCAGGTTGCGGCACGCAGCGCGTCAGGAAATTCCGCCTGAACCAGCGTGATGACCGCGTCCTTGATCATCGGGTAATTGGCCTGAAACACCGGATCGCGCGTGCCGCTGGGCACCACCGCGCCATACTGCCCGTCCTCGCGCCGGAAGCTCACCAGATTGGGCGACAGCGGATAGGCGATGTTGCCGGCCGTGGCCTTGCGGCCCGCGTAACCGTAGTGGATCAGATAGTGGGTCAGCAGGCTGGCCAGCGTTTCGGCGGCCTGCGGCGTCGCCGCGCACGTTTCGACGATCAGGCCCAGCTCCTTTTCTCCCTCGCGCAGCGGCACGGCCTGGACGCCGTTGCGGCCATAGACCAGCACGTCGCCGGGCACGCGCGGCAGGTCCGCGGGATCCAGATGGACCAGCGACACCTTGCGTTTGCCCAGCCGCCGCGCGCCCTCAAGCTTGATGCTCCATGGCCACGGCTTGCCCGCATGCACGAACTGGCTGTTGCGGATGCCGGCGGTGCGGGCGTCGCGCGCGAAGAATTCCGTGTGTTCCATTGCCAGGATGCCTTCGGGATAGAACTGGAGCTGCGGATGGCTTTCCTCGTAGAGCGAGTGCGCCGCAATCGAGTACGGCGTGCAGCGCCGTCCCGAGTCCGGCGCCACGAAAAGCGCCGTGCCGTCGTCGTAGATTTCGGCGACAAGGCAATCGGACGGCGAACCCGGGTCGCAGGCCAGCGCGCCGCATTCCAGCACATGGCCCACGTGGTAAGCCAGACCCGGGTCGATGCCGCGGCGGATCATGTCGGACGCGAACAGCGCAATGTCGCACGAACGGCCGGCCAGCACATACTTCGCGCCGCTTTCCAGCGCGGTGATGAGGGGATGCACGCCCATCTGACCCACGATGATGCTCTCTTCGAGCGCCGCTGCGTCCAGCTCCGGCCCGGCGCCCGTGGGCCGAAGCGCGCCCGCGCGGAATTCGCGGATCACGCTGGCCGGATCCAGCTCTGACCGGATGACGGCCACGGCGCGGTCCTTCACGCCCAGCTCGTCAAACACTTCCTTCGCAACGTCGATCATCCAGTCCAGGTTGCGGTTGCCCCCTGCCATGCCGCAGCTTCCCAGGATGACCGGTCCGTCGATGCGTTCGCCCGCCTCGACCATGTGGCGAAAGTCCGCCTTCACGGCCTCGCGTTCGAAGTATTCGGTCCCTGTGCCCAGGTAATAGGGGCCGGCATCCATCGACCCCGCATCCGAGATCACGGCGTCGATCCGCCCTTCCAGCGCCTTTTGCAGCGATTCACGGGGAAATCCATATCCCAACGCGCCGCACGCGGACACCACGCGATAAACCAGCTTTGCCATCATCACTCTCCAGTTCTGCAGGCCGCAGACATTGCGGTTGCTGCATGGGAGTGAAGATTGCGCCTGCCGGACAAGCGCGAAAAATACTATGTTGATATGCGGGTATCGGCCGCGGATATGGCCTTTTAGCGGTGCGTCAGGAAGCGAGCGGTTCCGCGCCGGCGAGTCCCTTTTCCTGCACGTGCTGCATCACGAACTCGCTAAGCAGCGTGCGCACGGCTTCGGCAGGCGCGGCCAGCGGCACGTCATTGGACGCGATGACCACCGCCGTCAGATAGACCGGCGGCTCGATCAGCACGGCCGACACCATCGCGTGGCCGGGCGAGCCCGAGAAGTCGCCCAGCGGCAGGATGGTGTGGCCGATGCCCGCCTGCACCGCCGACAGCATGCCGGAAAAGACCTCGGTTTCCGCCACCACCTGCGGCGCGATGCCCGCTTCGGAAAACAGCCGGTCCAGCAGATGGCGCGTCATGTTGGGATGCGCGGGAAGGATGAGCGGCATGTCGGCCAGTTGCTCGAAGCGCATGGCCGACGGCCGGCGTCCGGGCTTGCGCGGGCTGACCACGAACAGCCGTTGCCGGAACAGCGCTTGGCGCGCAAAACCCGTGGTCGGTTCGTCTTCGAACACCAGCGCCAGGTCGAGCGAGCTGTCGCGGATGCGTGCGCCCAATTGGCCGCTGGCATCGCTGCTGAAGCGCAGGCTGATCTTGGGTAGCGCCGTGCGGCATTTTTCCATCAGTTCGCCGGCCAGAAACGATGCCAGCGTGGACGACATGCCGATGCGCACCACGCCCTGGATGTCGCCGCTGAGCGAGCGCACGATCTGCGGAATACGCTCCATGCGGCTCAGGATGGAAGCGGCTTCCGTGTAGAGCGCGGCGCCCGCTGCGGTGGGACGCGCGCCCCGCGCGCTTCGGTGCAGCAGCATTACGCCCAGCTCTTCTTCCAGTGCGGCGATCTGCTGGCTGAGCGCCGGCTGCGCCACCGGAATGAGCGCCGCCGCGCGGGAAAAACTGCCCGCCTCAACGATTTTCACGAAGTACCGGAGATGGCGCAGTTGCACGGAAACGCTCCGGTCAGAACGTCACCTTGACCGACGGCGCGCTGCGCTGGGCTTCGCCATGGAACACGGCTTCGATGTTGTTGCCGTCCGGATCCAGCACGAAGGCGCCGTAGTAGCCGGGGTGATATTCGCGAAATCCCGGCGCGCCGTTGTCCTTGCCGCCGTGATCCAGCGCCGCCTTGTAAAACGCGTCGACCATCGCCTGATCGCGCGCCTGAAACGCAAGATGGTGGCGTCCCGTCAACTGGCCCAGCGCTGCCTGGCTGTCGGCCGACGAGACAAAGAGCTCGTCCGCCCAGAAATAATCATCGGCCGTGCCACCCATTGGCACCTCGAGGGCATCGAACACCGCCTGGTAGAAACGCTGGCTGGCCGGCAGGTCGCGCACGACAAGCTGGATGTGATCGATCAGGCGGCCGCGATGGATCTCGTTGGTCTGCATGACGTCTCCTTCCTGGTAGGGGATCGGTCGACTATAGCGCCATCCGGCGCGGCCGATATGGGGCTCAATCAAATGACAAGGCCCGCATTGCCCTGTTGAGCAATGCGGGCCTGAAGACCGCAGTCATGTGGGGCGTGCGCGGCACGCCCCCGGGTTCGATCAGCCAAACACGCGGAAGCGCTCGGCGTCGTCCATGAAAGCCTTATCGCCGAAGCCAGCTTCGTTCGAGCCAAACGGCATCTGCGCGCGCAGCTTCCAGTAGGCGGGAACGTTCCATTCGCGCGCGACGGCGGCGTCGATCAGCGGGTTGTAGTGCTGCAGGCTGGCGCCGACGCCGGCGTTGGCCAGCGCGGTCCACACGGACAACTGGGCCATGCCGCCCGATTGCTCCGACCAGACCGGGAAGTTGTCGGCGTACAGCGCAAATTTTTCCTGCAGGCTGCGCACCACGTCCTGGTCTTCAAAGAACAGGATCGTGCCCACGCCGGCGGCAAAGCTCTTGAGCTTGGCTTCGGTCTTGTCAAAACCTTCGGCGGGCGCAACCTTGCGCACTTCTTCCGTGGCCAGGTTCCACAGCTTGTCGCTTTCGGCGCCAAACAGGATCACGGCGCGCGAGCTTTGCGAGTTGAAGGAGGACGGGCTGTGCTTGATCGCTTCCTGGATCAGCGTGGTCAGTTCTTCCTTGGAGGCCGACAGGTTGCGGCCCAGCGAATACTGCGTGCGGCGCTGCTTGAGCGCTTCGAGATATGCGTTGCTCATTATTTGACCTTTCGACCAGTAGATAGAGATGACGATGGGAGGCATTCTACCGGCTCGACCATGACGCGAATACCCGTTCAAACGCACTTTGGCTGGAACATACTGTTCCACGGGTGATGCCAAAGTCGCCGAAACGTGCGATCTGCGCGAGCAATCGGCCGCCTCAAGACGGCCGCCTACAGACGTTTGGTCTCGTCAGAGGTCCATGTCCAGGACGCGCGTCACCGTATCGCAGGATGTGCATTGGCCCGCCACGATGAGCGGAACGGACATGCAGCGGGCCTCTGCGATCCGTCAATCAGCCCGGAACCCCGTCGCCTTCACCACGTCGGCCCAGCGCTTCGATTCCGCCGACAGCAAGGCCTGCAGCGCCTGCCGGTCCGAGCCCACGACGATGAATCCAGCTTCGCCCAGCGTCTTCACGGCGGCCGGCTGGCGCAGCGCGGCGGCGCTGTCGGCCTGCAAGCGGGTCAGCACGGCGTCCGGCGTGCTGGCCGGCGCGAATAGCGCGAACCACGCGCCGAAGTTGACCGCCGGCAGGCCGCCCTCCGCGAAGGTCGGCACGTCAGCCAACGCGGGCGAGCGCGTCGCGCCGGTGGTGGCCAGCGCGCGCAGCTTGCCGCCCTGCACCTGAGGCGCGGCCAGCGCCGTCGTCACGAACGCCGCCTGCACGCCCCCGGACACCAGTCCCGACACGGCATCGCCCGTTGAGCGGTAATGGATCGCTTCGATCTTCAGGCCCGCCTCGCGCGCAAACAGCTCCGCGCCGAAATGCCCCGGCGTGCCCGCGCCGAAGGTAGCGAAGTTCACGCGGTCCGGCGCCTTTTTCGCCGCATCGACGAAGGCCGCCAAGTCCTTGTACGGCGAGCTGGCCGGCACCACCAGCACGAAGTCGGCACGCACCACCTCGGAGATCGGCGCGAAATCGCGGGGCGGATCGTAGTTCAGGTTGCGATAGGTGGCGGGCGAAATGCTGATGGAGCCGACCTCGCCCAGCAGCAGCGTCTGGCCGTCGGCCGGACTGCGCGCGACGTTCTGCGCGGCAATCTGTCCGCCCGCGCCGACCTTGTTCTCCACCACCACGCTTTCGCCCAACAACGGCCCCATGTGCTGGGACAAGGTGCGGGCGACGATGTCCGGCCCCGTGCCGGGCGGAAAGCCCACGTTCAGGCGCACCGGCCCATTGGGAAACTGCGCGGCTGCCGCAAGCGGCAGGCACAGCATCAAACCGCCCAGCAGGCGGCGCAACATCGTTTGCATGGTTGTCTCCTCGTTTTTTTAATGCCGCGGCGGCTGCCGCGGGTTCAGCAAATGCGATAGAAGCGCAGCTCGACGCGGTCGGGATAGCGTGCGCCTGTGCCGATGAACAGGCTTTCGTTCATCCAGCCGAGCGCGGGCGACGACGTCTCAAAGCGGGGATAGCTGCGAAAGTAGATGCGCGCCGGATCGACGGCTTCGCCGCGCGCCAGCCGCGCGATGTCCTCGGCGCTGCCCGTGCGGATGCCAGTGTTCTCGACATACACGCGCTCGCCCGCGGGCGTTTCGATCACGTAGCGCGCGTGAATGTCCGTGAATGTGGCCGAGCGGATGATCTGGAAGTCCGCGCCGCCGGGCAGCACCTTGCCGGACAGGCGTGGTCCCTCGACCGTGCCGCCGGTGATCGGGATCACGCGGCGCCGGCCCTGCGGCGTGTCGCCCACTTCTTGCGGCGCGCCCACGTCGACCACGACGGTGGCCACGTGTTCCAGCCGGGGCAGTTGGGGTGCGTTGATGGCTTCGCTGTCGGCTTCGTTATTGGCATCCAGGCCGCTCATGGTTTTTCTCCGCGGGCAAGGCGCAGCGCAGCGGGGTCAAAGCCCGCCAACTGCTTGTAGCGCAGCGACACCGCCGCCAGCTCCTCGCCCGATATCACGTCATTGATATCCGCGAAGCCTTGCGGCGCGCGCTCTTCGGCCATCTGCATCACCTGCTCGGGGCCGTTCAAACGGTTGCGCAGCACGATGCCGGCGGTGCGCGGCAGGCGTTCGGCCTCGTACTCCAGCAGCGCGATTTCGGCCGAGCGCGCCTTGCCACGCTCGGCCTCACCCAGCCAGTCGGCCAGACAGCGTGCGTCCAGGATTGCCTGGGCGGATCCGTTGGAGCCGATGGGATACATCGGATGCGCCGCATCGCCCAAGAGCGTGATGCGGCCGCGCGTCCAGCGCGGCAACGGGTCGCGGTCCACCAGCGGAAATTCGTAGATCGCCTCGGCGCCGTCAATGATGGCCGGGATGTCGATCCAGTCCCAGCGCCAGTCGGCGAACCGATCCGCGAAGACGGACTTGTCGACCTTGCGGTTCCAGTCGGTAGCGGGCAGTTCCGCACCGGGAATGGACAGCTCGGCGATCCAGTTGATGAGCGAACGGCCTTGCTTGCGCAGCGGTTCCGAGATCGGATAACAGACGAATTTCTGGTCCTGGTGACCCGCCATGAACATGCTGCGCCCGTCCAGATAGGGCGGAGCCTCGGTCACCGCGCGCCAGAGCATGCGCCCGGAAAACCGGGGATCGTCCCCCACCGGATGCAGCTGACGGCGCAGCGCCGAGTGGATGCCGTCGGCCCCCACCAGGATGTCGCCGTGCACGGTCTGCAGCGCGTTGTCCGAGCGGCTGCGGAATTGCGCGTGCACGCCCGCCGCATCCTGGCTGGCCGATTCCAGCACCATGCCCGGTACGATGGCGTCCGGGCCGAGCCGGTCGCGCACGGCCTGCGCCAGCAGCATCTGGAATTCGCCGCGATGCACCGAAAACTGCGGCAGCGGATAACCGGCCTGCAAGCCGCGCGGCTCGCGCCAGATCGGCTGGCCAAGCTTGTTGTAGTAGTGAAGCTGCGAGGTCTCGATGGCGCGCTCGGCCAGCTCGGACATGAGACCCAGCTGTTCGATCTCGCTGACCGCGTGGGGCAGCAAGTTGATGCCCACGCCCAAGGGCCGCAATTCCTGGGCGCTTTCATAGATGCGGCAGCCAATGCCGCGCCGATGCAGCATCAGCGCAAGGGTCAGCCCGCCGATACCGGCGCCGGCAATGACGATTTGCATGTCTACTCCTGGTCTTATTTGTTATGCAACATAACAAAATAGACCTGCGTTTCGCACGAGGGATTTCCCGCAATCCGGTGGCGCGGCGGCGACGCCTGCATTAGTGTTGAGGCCCCGTTCACGATCCGCCCCCAATGTCCAGAGCCTCCGCACCACGCCCTCGCCGCCCTGCTGCCCGCGGCGAACACTTCGATCCGCATGTGCCCGGCATTCAGTACGGCGCGCTGGACGACCTGGTCGGCTACGCCATCCGCCGCGCGCAGATCCTGATCTACGAAGACTTCCTGGCCGCGCTGGCGCCGTGGGACATCACGCCGCAGCGCTATTCGGCGTTGACGCTGATCGCCGCGAACGAAAACCTCAAGCTCACCGACCTGGCCCGCATCCTGGGCATCGCGCGTTCGGGCGCGGTGCAGATCGTCAACCAGTTGCAGGAGCTGGGCTACGTGGAGCGCCAGGAAGCCGAACGCGACCGGCGCGCCTACGCGCTGGCCATGACGCCAGCCGGCCACGACGCACTGGCCGCCATCACCGAGGCCGTGCAGGCGCACGACGCGCGCATCAGCGGAAAACTGGGCGCATCAGATCGGCGCAAGCTGATCGGGTTGCTCGGCAAGCTGGGATAGCGCGACCCCGATATCGCGCCTATGCCCCAATGCGGGCATTCCCCTATTACCCCAGCCACGTCAAAAAACTATCGTATTCGAGAATTATCAAATAAGAGAATTCTCGCTTCCGACAAAATGACTGCTGAAACCCTATACGACTTTGCCGTGATCGGCGCCGGAATCGCCGGCGCCTCCGTGGCCTACCGCCTGAGCGCCTCGGCGTCCGTGGCAGTGCTGGAGCGCGAGTCCCAACCCGGTTATCACTCCACCGGCCGTTCCGCGACCATGTTCATGGAGACCTACGGCACCACGCAGATCAAGGCGCTAACGCGCGCCAGCCGCGCCTTCTACGAGCATCCGCCGGAAGGCTTCTGCGAGCATCCCCTGCTCAGCCCTCGCGGCGTGCTGTACATCGCGACGCCGGACCAGAAGGACCTGCTGCAGGATGCGTTCGAAGATTTTCACCGGCAGTCGCCCAACGTCACCCTGATCGACGCCGCCCAAGCGGTGGCCCGCGTGCCCTGCCTGCGCGAAGACCAGCTCTGCGGCGCGATCGAAGAGCCCGATGCGCGCGACATCGACGTGCATGCCCTGCACCAGGGCTTTCTGCGCGGCATGAGCCGCCAGGGCGCCGTGCTGCACAACAACGCCGAACTGGTCCGCGCCGTGCACGAGAACGACGCCTGGACGCTGTCCCTGGCCGATGGCCGCCAGATCCGGGCGCGCGCTGTCGTCAACGCCGCAGGCGCGTGGGCCGATCACATGGCCGCCCTGTGCGGAGCCGCACCCGTCGGCCTGCAACCCTGCCGCCGCACCGCCTTCACCTTCAGCGGTCCGGACGACGTGGATTTCTCGCACTGGCCCGCCGTGGTCGGCGTGGACGAAAGCTATTACTTCAAACCGGACGCCGGGCAGCTTCTGGGCTCGCCCGCAAATGCCGACCCGGTCGACGCCCACGATGTCGTGCCCGAAGAGCTGGATGTCGCCACCGGCATCTACCGCATCGAAACCGCCACGACGCTGACCATTCGGCGTCCGAAGCACACCTGGGCCGGCCTGCGCTCCTTCGTCCGGGACGGCGATTTCGTGGTGGGCTGGGATACGGCCGCGCCCGCCTTCTTCTGGCTGGCGGCACAAGGCGGCTATGGCATTCAGACCGCCGCGGCCACGTCCGAACTGGCGGCAGCGCTGCTGACGCGCCAGCCCCTTCCCGATCACCTGCACACGCACGGCGTCAATGCCGACGCCGTGCGGCCCGAACGCTTGCGCTAAGCCGGCTTTCGACAACCGAGATCCCGATCACCGAGACCCCGACATGACCGCCATCACCCGTTACCCCAGCCCCCTGCCCATGCCCTTTTCGCGCGCCACCCAGGCGGGCGGCTTCCTGTTCCTGTCCGGCCAGATCCCGATGGACGCCGACGGCCAGGTCGTGCGCGGCGACATCACCGCCCAGACTCACGCCGCCATCGAGCGCATCAAGGAAACGCTGGCAATGGCCGGCGCCAGTCTCAAGGACGTGGTGCGCGTAACCGTGTGGCTGACCGATCTGGCGCTGTTCGCACAGTTCAACGAGGCCTACCGCAGCCATTTCCCGTCCGATTTCCCCTCGCGCTCCACCGTCGAGGCCAAGCTGGCCTTGGACGTGGATGTCGAGATCGAAGTGCAGGCATGGCTGGGCGATGCCCAGACCAAGCGCCCCGCGGCCGCCTGACCCGTATTCGTTCGATTGCATGACACCGCCAGGCCCACGCCTGGCGGGGCGACACCCCCAAGCGCGCGCCCCGATGCCCGCGCCCTCAAGCCCCCACTTTTGCGCGGAGCGTCATTCATGAAAATCTTTTCCGGGTCCCTGGCGACCGAGACGAACACCTTTTCCCCCATTCCGACCGGCCTGGCCTCTTACCGGGCGCGCGGCTACTTTCCCGCCGGCCAGCATCCGGACCGCATGCAGATGTTCTCGGGACCGCTGTGGGCGGCGCGACAGCGCGCTGCGGGCAAGGACTGGACGCTTATCGAAGGCCTGACAGCGGGCGCAACGCCGGCTGGCGTCACCACCCGCCACGCCTACGAGACGCTGCGCGATGAGCTGCTGGACGATCTGCGCCGCGCGGGCAAGGTCGATATCGCGCTCTTCGGCCTGCACGGTGCCATGGTCGCCGACGGCTACGACGACTGTGAAGGCGACCTGCTGCGCCGCGCGCGTGAGATCGTCGGCCCAGGCACCGTGATCGGCGCCGAGCTCGACCCGCACTGCCACCTGACCGATGCGATGGTCGAGAGCGCCGACTTCCTGGTCTGTTTCAAGGAATACCCCCACACCGACATCCTGGAACGCGCGTTCGATCTGGTCGACCTGTGCGTGGCGCGCGCCGAAGGCCGCATCAACCCCACGCGCGCGGTCTACGACTGCGAGATGATTTCCATCATGCACACCAGCCGCGAGCCGATGCGCAGCTTCGTGGACCGCCTGCTCGCGATGGAAGGCAAGGAAGGCGTGCTGTCAGTGTCCATCGCGCACGGCTTTCCGTGGGGCGACACGCCGGACATGGGATCGAAGGTGCTGGTCTATACCGACGGCGACGCCGCGCAGGCCGAGGCGCTGGCGCGCACGCTGGGCGAAGAGATCATCGGCTTTCGCGACCAGCTTGCGCCGCCCTACCCCGGCGCGGACGAAGCGCTGGACCAGGCGTTGGCGCACAAGGAATTTCCGGTGGTGCTGGCCGACTCGGCCGACAACGCCGGCGGCGGCGCGCCCAGCGATGCCACCTTCATCCTGGAGCGCGTGCTGGCGCGCGGCATCACCGATGTGGCCACCGGCCCATTCTGGGATCCGGTTGCCGTGCAACTGTGCTTCGAGGCGGGCGAAGGCGCGCAGATCAAGCTGCGCGTGGGCGGCAAGGTCGCGCCGGTGTCCGGCCAGCCGCTGGACCTGGACTGCGAAATCCTGGCGCTCAAGCGCGACGCCGTCATGACCGGCCTGGCCGGCACGCCCGCACTGCTGGGCGACGTTGCCGTCGTGCGCACCGGCGGCGTGACCCTCGTGATGACCACCTCCCGCACCCAGGCGATGGGCACCGACCTTTTCACGCAGTTCGGCGTGGACCTGGCCGCGATGAAACTCATCATCGTGAAGTCGTCGCAGCACTTCTACGCCTCGTACTCGAAGGTGGGCCGCCATGTCATCTACGTCGAGACGCCGGGCGCCATCACGAACGACCTCAACACGCTGCCATTCGTGAAGCGCAAATTGCCCAAATGGCCGTTCAAGGCCTGACATCAAGGCTCGGCACCAAGACCGAGCCGCCCACCATAGCCGCCCAGCCCGGGCCCACAGAACCAACAAGGGGAAATCCATGATCAGACGTTTCAGCCTGCTGGGGGCCGCCGCGCTCCTGGCCATGAGCGCCGCGACCGGCGCGCTCGCCCAGACCAAGACGCTGCGCCTGGTGCCGCACGCGGACCTGAAGACGCTGGACCCGCTCTTCAATACCGCCTACATCACGCGCAACCACGGCTACATGGTGTTCGACACTCTGTTCGCGCAGGACAGCCAAGGCCAGGTCAAGCCGCAGATGGTGGACACCTGGACCAAGTCGGAAGACGGCAAGACCTGGACGTTCACGCTGCGTCCCGGCCTGAAGTTCAATGACGGCACGCCAGTGACGGCCGAGGACTGCATTGCGTCGATCCAACGCTGGGCAAAGAAGGACACGCTCGGCCAGGCCATGATGGCGGCGGGCGCGGAATTCGCCGCCACCAACGAGAACACGTTCACGCTGACGCTGAAGGAGCCCTTCGGCCTGGTGCTGGACGCGCTGTCCAAGCCCTCGGGCATGCCGCCCTTCATCATGCCCAAGCGGCTGGCCGCCACTGATCCGAACACCCAGGTCACCGAAATGGTCGGCTCGGGTCCGTTCCTCTTCAAGCGCGATGAATGGGTGCCCGGCAACAAGGTCGTCTACGTGAAGAACCCGGCCTACGTGCCGCGGTCCGAAGCGCCGGACGGCCTGGCGGGCGGCAAGAACGTGAAGGTTGACCGCGTGGAGTGGATCTACATTCCCGACGGCAACACCTCGACGGCCGCGCTGATGAACGGCGAGGTCGACATGATCGAACAGGTCACGCCCGACTTCCTGCCGGTGCTGGAAACCAACCTGGACATCACGCTGAGCACGTCGGTCGCTTCGCAAGGCATGGTGATTCTGAATTCGCTGCATCCGCCGTTCAACAACCCGCTCGCGCGGCAGGCCGTGTACTACCTGGTCAGCCAGAAGGAAATGCTGACCGCGATGGGCTACCCGGACAAGTACCGCGTGGACTACTGCGCCACCATGTACATCTGCGGTTCGCCCCTGGCCACGGACGCGGGCGCCGCGCCTTACGCCAAGACCGATCCCGCCCGCGCCAAGCAACTGCTGCAAGAGGCCGGCTACAAGGGCGAGAAGGTGGTGCTGCTGTACCCCACCGATCACCTGAGCGCCCCCGCCGTCATGGTGCTGGCGCAGAACCTGAAGAAGGCCGGCGTGAACGTGGACCTGCAGTCGATGGACTGGGCCTCGCTGGCCGGCCGCCGCCTGAAGAAGGATCCGCCCGCCCAAGGCGGCTGGAACATCTTCCTGACGTGGGGCGGCTACTTCGACGCCAGCACGCCGGTGACCAATCCCTGGCTGTCCGCCGCCTGCGGCAACAGCCTGCCGGGCTGGCCGTGCGACAAGGAACTGGACACCCTGCGCACCAGCTGGATCCGCGAGACGGACGCCGCCAAGCGCAAGGACCTTGCCGCGCAGATCCAGGCGCGCGCCTACCAGACGGTGCCGTACGTGATGTGGGGCGAGTTCAAGCCTGTCTTCGCGGTGCGCGGCTTGAAGCAGACCGATCTGATCAAGTCCGGCATTCCGGTGATGTGGAACATCGAGAAACCGTAAGGCAGACGCCGGGCGCCGCGCGCGCCCGGCCGCAAGCCGGGGGGAATCCAGCGTGAAATTCATCCTGCGCCGCATCGCGGCCGTCATACCTGTCATGGCCGTCGTGGCCGTCGTGGTGTTCCTGCTGATACACCTGTCGCCGGGCGATCCCGCGGCAGTGATCGCGGGCGACAACGCCACCGCCGACGACGTCGAAAAAATCCGGCAGAACCTGGGGCTCGACAAGCCGCTCCTGCAGCAGTTCGTCATCTGGATCAGCCATATCGCCGTGGGCGACCTGGGCACCTCGATGTCCACGCAGATGCCCGTGTCCCAGCTCATCGCCCAGCGCATGGGCCCGACGATCTCGATCGCGCTCTTCACGATGCTGTTTGCGGTGCTGGCGGCGATTCCACTGGGCGTGCTGGCCGCCTGGAACGCCGGCAAGTGGCTGGACAGGCTGGTGATGGTGGGCGCGGTCTGTGCGTTCTCGGTCCCCGTGTTCCTGATCGGCTACAGCCTGGTGTACGGCTTTTCCATCAAGCTCGGCTGGCTGCCGGTGCAGGGCTACAAGCCGCTGGCCGATGGCCTCGTGCCGTACTTGCGCCACCTGGTGCTGCCCTGTCTGTCGCTGGGCCTGGTCTACATGGCGCTGCTCACCCGCATGACGCGCGCCACCATGCTGGAAGCCCTGTCCGAAGACTACATCCGCACCGCGCGCGCCAAGGGCCTGTCGTCCGGCCCCGTCGTCTGGCATGCGCTGAAGAACGCCGCCAATCCGATCATCACCACGATTGGTGTGGGCGTGGCGCTCCTGATCGGCGGCGTCGTCGTGACCGAGACCGTGTTTGCGATCCCCGGCCTGGGCCGCCTGACCATCGACGCCGTGCTGCGCCACGACTATCCGGTCATCCAGGGCGTGCTGCTGGTGGCCTCGGGCATCTACGTGCTGATCAACCTGGTGGTCGACCTGAGCTACCGGCTCTTCGATCCCCGCATCCGCTACTGAGAAGAGGCAACGCATGAACACGACCACCCTGCCGCTTCCCGCCACGCGCCCGCGCCTGCGGCGAGCCTTCCGATCCGTGCGCCGCCACCCCATGCTGTATGCGGGCGGCGCCATCCTGCTGGCGCTGGCCGCCATCGCGCTGGCCGCGCCGTGGCTGGCCACCGTCGATCCGCAGGAGATCAATCCGATGGCGCGCATGAAACCGCCGTCGGCGGAGCATCTATTCGGCACCGACGCGCTGGGCCGCGACGTCTATTCGCGCACCGTCTGGGGTGCGCGAATTTCCCTCCTGGTCGGCATCGTGGTGGCGGTCGTCTCCACGGTGGCCGGCGTGGTGCTGGGCATGATGGCCGGTTACTTCCGCCGCATCGACGCCCTCATCATGCGCATCATGGACGGCCTGATGGCCATCCCCGGCGTGCTGCTGGCCATTGCGCTGATGGCCACGCTGAAGGGCGGACTGGGCACCGTCATCATCGCCATCGTCGTGCCCGAAGTGCCGCGTGTCGTGCGCCTGGTGCGCGCGCTGGTCCTGACCATCCGCGAACAGCCGTACATCGAGGCCGCCGTCTCGGTCGGCACCCGCGTGCCGTCGATCCTGATGCGCCACATCCTGCCCAACCTCTTCGCGCCGCTGATGGTGCAGGCCACGTTCATCGCGGCCTCGGCCATCCTGACCGAAGCGGTGCTCAGCTTTCTGGGCGTGGGCATCCCGCCGCACATCCCGAGCTGGGGCAACATCATGGCCGAAGGCCGTAACTTCGTGGCCGTGGCGTTCCACATCATCCTGTATCCGGGCCTCTTCCTGGGCGTGGCCGTGCTGGCCGTCAATCTGGTCGGCGACGGGCTGCGCGACATGCTCGATCCCCGTCTGGCCAAGAAGCTGTAGGAGCGCACATGCAACCCAATCCCGTCCTGCGCGTGCAAGACCTCACCACCTGTTTCGACGGCGACGACACCACCGTGCTGGCCGTCGACCAGCTCTCGTTCGACCTCCTGCCCGGCGAAACCCTCGGTCTGGTCGGCGAATCGGGCTGCGGCAAGAGCGTCACCTCTTTGTCCATCATGCGGCTGCTGCGCGCCCCCGGGCGCGTCGCGGGCGGCAGCATCGAATTCGACGGCCGCGACCTGCTAACGCTGCCCGAGAAATCGATGCGCGCCATCCGCGGCAACCAGATCTCGATGATCTTCCAGGAGCCCATGACGTCGCTGAACCCCGTCATCACGGTGGGCAAACAGATCAGCGAATCGCTCATGCTGCACCAGGGCCTGTCGCGCCGCGAGGCGCTGGTGCAGGCCGAGGCGCTGCTGGATCTGGTGCAGATCTCCGACCCCGCCCGCCGCGTGCGCGAGTATCCCTACCAGCTGTCCGGCGGCATGCGCCAGCGCGCCATGATCGCCATGGCGCTGGCCTGTCAGCCCAAGGTGCTGATCGCCGACGAGCCCACCACGGCGCTCGACGTCACCATCCAGGCGCAGATCCTGCATCTTCTGCGCGACATCCAGGCGCGGCTCGGCACGGCCATCGTGCTGATCACGCACGACCTCGGCGTGGTCGCGCAGATGTGCCAGCGCGTCATCGTCATGTATGCCGGCCGCAAGGTCGAGGAAGGCAGCGTGGATGACGTGCTGGACCGGCCGCAGCATCCCTACACGCAGGCGCTGATCCGGTCGCTGCCCGATTTCGTCGACGGCCAGGACCACACGGCCCGGCTGGCCGAACTGCCCGGCATCGTGCCCGTCAGGACGCCCGCCTCACGCGGCTGCGCCTTTGCGGCGCGCTGCCCGCAGGCCCTGCCGCGCTGCACCGAGGAAGCGCCTTCCGCCACCGACACCGGCGCCCGCCACCGCGTCTGGTGCTGGGCGCGCCAGGACGCCCCCGCGCCCGCCGCCCTGACCGCCTGAGACGCATGGGACCCGCCATGAACCTGCACGACATTCCTCTCACGTCTTCCGCGCCCGCGGCCACCGCCGTGCCCATGCTGGAAGTCATCGGCCTGAAAAAACATTTTCCCGTGGACAGCGGGCGCGGCGCCAAGGTGCTGCGCGCGGTCGACGGCATCTCGCTGTCGGTGCCGCGCGGCCAGACGCTCAGCCTGGTCGGCGAATCCGGCTGCGGCAAGTCCACCACCGGCAAGTGCCTGATCCGCCTGACCGATCCCACCGAAGGCCGCATCCTGCTCGAAGGCGAGGACCTGGCCAAGATGAACAGCGGCCAGTTGCGTGCCATGCGCCGCCGGATGCAGTTCATCTTCCAGGACCCGTTTTCGTCGATGAACCCCCGCATGCGCGTGCGCGACATCATCGGTGAGCCGCTGCGAAATTTCGGCCACAGCCGCGAGGCGATCCGCGAACGCGTGGCGCAGTTGCTGGCGCGCGTCAGCCTGCGGCCCGATGCCGCCGACAAGTATCCGCACGAATTCTCGGGCGGCCAGCGCCAGCGCATCGTGATTGCGCGCGCCCTGGCGCTGGATCCGGGCCTCATCGTCTGCGATGAACCGGTGTCGGCGCTGGACGTGTCGGTGCAGGCGCAAGTCATCAACCTGCTGATGGACCTGCAGCGCGACCTGGGGCTGACCTACGTGTTCATCTCGCACGACCTGAGCGTCGTGCGCCACATCAGCCACCGCGTGGCCGTCATGTACCTGGGCAAGATCGTCGAGATCGGCACCCGGGATGCCATCTTCGACCGCCCGGCGCATCCCTACACGCGCGCGCTGCTGGCCGCCGTGCCGTCCGCCCGCCAGGGAGAGCGCAATCCCGTCGAGGTCCTGAAGGGCGAAATCCCCAGCCCGCTGTCGCCCCCGTCCGGATGCGCGTTCCGCACGCGCTGCCCCATGGCGCAGCCGCGCTGCGCCGAAGAAACGCCCCTGCCTCGCCAGGTCGCCGCCGAACAGCAGGTCGCCTGCCACTTTGCCTGATCCCCACCTTGCCTGATCCATTCAGCCGGAGAACCGCATGTCCCAGCCCGACGCCACCCCGTTTGACTACATCCTCGCCGGCGGCACCGTCATCGACGGCACCAACGCCCCCGGCCAGCGCGCCGACGTGGGCGTGCGCGGCGATCGCATCGCCGCCGTGGGCGACCTGTCCGGCAGCGCCGCGCAACGCCGCATCGACGTGACGGGCAAAGTGGTGGCGCCCGGCTTCATCGACTCGCACACGCACGACGACAACTACCTGCTCAAGCGCCGCGACATGACGCCCAAGATCTCGCAGGGCGTCACCACCGTCGTCACGGGCAACTGCGGCATCAGCCTGGCGCCGCTGGCCCACGCCCACGCCAGCCCGCCCGCGCCGCTGGACCTGCTGGACGAAGGCGGCTCGTACCGTTTCGAACGTTTCTCCGACTACCTGGACGCCCTGCGCGCCACGCCCGCGGCCGTCAACGCCGCCTGCATGGTCGGCCACTCCACGCTGCGCGCGGCCGTCATGTCCGACCTGCAGCGCGCCGCCACGCCCGGCGAAGTGCAGGCCATGCAGACGCTGGCCGACGATGCGCTGGCCAGCGGCGCCATCGGCATCTCCACCGGCACGTTCTACCCGCCGGCCGCCCAGGCCACCACCGAGGAAATCATCGAGGTCTGCCGTCCGCTCAACACGCACGGCGGCATCTACGCCACCCACATGCGCGACGAGGGCGAACACATCGTCGAGGCGCTGGAAGAAACCTTCCGCATCGGCCGCGAACTGGACGTGCCGGTCGTGATCTCGCATCACAAGGTCATGGGCCAGCCCAACTTCGGCCGCTCCGCCGAGACCCTGCCGCTGATCGAGGCCGCGATGGCCAAGCAGGATGTCTCGCTGGACGCCTACCCCTATGTGGCCGGCTCCACCATGCTCAAGCAGGACCGCGTGCTGCTGGCCGGCCGCACCATCATCACCTGGTGCAAGCCCTTTCCCGAACTCAGCGGCCGCGACCTGGACGAGGTGGCCGCCGAACGCGGCAGGTCCAAATTCGACGTGGTGCCCGAGCTGCAACCGGCCGGCGCCATCTACTTCATGATGGACGAGCCCGACGTGCAGCGCATTTTGAAGTTCGGCCCCACCATGATCGGCTCGGACGGCCTGCCCCACGACGAGCGCCCGCATCCGCGCCTGTGGGGCACCTTTCCGCGCGTGCTGGGCCACTACTCCCGCGACCTGGGGCTCTTCCCGCTGGAAACCGCCGTGTGGAAGATGACCGGGCTGACCGCCGCCAAGTTCGGCCTGGCCGAGCGCGGACAGGTGCAGCCCGGCTACTTCGCTGACCTCGTGGTCTTCGACCCGGCTACCGTGGCCGACGCCGCCACCTTCGAACGCCCCACTGAACGCGCGGCCGGCATTCACTCGGTCTACGTCAATGGCGCGCCCGTCTGGAAAGATCAGGCCTTCACCGGCCAGCACGCCGGCCGCGTGCTTGCGCGGAGTGCCACCGGGAGTTTCAAATGAGCGCTCGCAAGCTCCACCTTGCCGTCGCGCAGTTGGGTCCCGTCCAGCGCAGCGACACCCGGGCTCAGGTCGTGCGCCGGCTGATCGACCTGCTGGAAGACGCCCACAGCCGCGGCGCGGCCTGGGTGACATTCCCGGAACTGGCGCTGACCACGTTCTTTCCGCGCTGGTCCATCGACGATCCCGCCGAGTTGCAGGCGTTCTTTGAAGCCGAGATGCCGGGTCCCCTGACCCGCCCGCTATTCGACGCGGCGCGCGACAAGGGCATCGGCTTCTATCTGGGATACGCCGAGCTGGCGGACGGCATGCAATACAACACCAGCATCCTGGTCGGGCGCGACGGGCAGATCGTGGGCAAGTACCGCAAGATCCACATCCCCGGCGACGCGCAAGCAGTCGACGGCGCGCCCCTGCAGCACCTGGAAAAAAAATACTTCGCCGTCGGCGACCTGGGATTTCCGGTGTGGCAGACCCCGGACGCCGCCATCGGCATGTGCATCTGCAACGACCGGCGCTGGCCCGAGACGTTTCGCGTCATGGGCCTGCAGGGCGTGGAGGTGGTCATGGCGGGCTACAACACCCCGTCCGGCTACGTGCAATGGAACGAGCCGATCCACCTGCGCATGCACCACCACCTGCTGTCGTTGCAGGCCGGCGCGTACCAGAACGCCTGCTGGGTGGCCGCCGCGGCCAAGGCCGGCGTCGAGGAAGGCAACCCCATGATCGGCGGATCCTGCATCGTCGCGCCCACCGGAGAAATCATGGTGCGCACCTTTTCCGAGGACGACGAGGTCATCAATTTCGTCTGCGACCTGTCGGTGTCGGATCACTACCGCGCCAACATCTTCAACTTCGCCGCCCACCGCCGGCCCGAGCACTACCGGATGATCGTTGAACGCACCGGCGCCCAGCCTCCCGCCTGACCCGGCCAACCCCTTACAATCCGGCTACACGCGGCGGGGCTTGCGGGCCCTGCCCCAGCCCTCAACCCTATAAGCCAGACCGCTACATGGCCCCAACCGGCAACACATCCCCGCCCGAAATCGTGGGCAAGGAAGAAATGGGCGCCCGCCTGCGCGCCGAGCGCAAGGCCAGGAAAATGACCTTGCAGGCGCTGTCCAAGGCCAGCGGCATCGCGGTATCGACGCTATCGAAGGCCGAACTCGGCCAGATCGCCCTCAGCTACGAAAAATTCGCCGCGCTGGCCCGCGCGCTCGACATCGACATGACGCGCATGTTCATGCTGCGCGACACCGCACAGGCCGCGGTCGCCCCCACCTTCGTCAAGAACCGGCTCAGCGATGCGCGCGACTACATCACCGAGAACTATCACTACCGCCTGCTGATGGGCGAATACCCCGGCAAGAAGATGCTGCCGATGGTCGCCATGATCGATTCGCGCAAGGTCGTGGAGTTTGAAGACTACATCCGCCACCCCGGGCAGGAGTTCGTCGTGGTTTTGTCGGGAAAGGTGCGGATCCAGTTCGAAAACGGCGACAGCGTCGTGCTGAACCGGCTGGAATCGGCGTACTTCGACAGCAGCATCGGCCACGTGTATCTGTCACTGAGCAGAAAGCCGGCAGAGGTCCTGGCCGTGTGCAGCGACATGGAGGACGTGCCGGATCGCCTGAAGGGCGCATGATGGCGCGCAGCCGCGCGCCATCTCACTTCGGCGGGGAGGCGCCCTGGGACGTCGTGCCGGAATCCGCAGCAGGCGCGAGCATCTTGCTTGCTTCGCGTGACAGGTCTACGCCCTTTTCGCCTGGCCTCATCGCGACCCAGGTGTAGCGGGCCACGCGCGGCTGATCGGCCAGACACGCGTATACCGACTTATTTCCGCTCAAGTCCACGATGTTGATCCGCAGCCGGGGCTTTTCCTGGACCAGCTGTGCGGCAACTGCGCAAATATCCTGACCGCACTCGTCCGGCCCACCCAGGAACATGAACACCAGGGCATCGCGCTTGACGCCATCTACGGAAGCTGCCGCGGTTCTCAACCCTTCGGCCAACGCCGCCTTGCCCGCGCCTTGCGTCGACTTCAGCGCCTCCAGCAGCTTTGCTCGGTTCTCCGCTTGAAAAACGCCCTGGCGCAGGGGGGATCCGCATTGCAATGCAGGAAACGTCACTAGTTGCGTGTTCGTCACGGCGGGCAGGCGGTCGACGATCCGCCGTATCTCATCACGACCGATGACAAGCCGGGCAGTGTCGGTAATCTTCGAAGGCGTGCCCTGCATGCGCGACGCCGTTTCCAGCACGAGCACCAGCTCCGTGGGCCATTCAGGATCGGGAACGGGTTCCTCTTCCGGTGGGGGCTTCGGTGCAGGCACAGCTGCGACGACCGGAGGTGGCGCCTGCCCCATCCACCACCAAGCGGCAGCCAGGAGCATCGCAAGGACGAGCAGCGCCCCCGCCGCCAGCCACCGCCAGGGCGCGACGGACTTTACCGGCGGCTCGGTGGCAGCGGGCGGCGCGGGTGGCGCTTCATGCAAACGCATCAGCAGCCGCCCGTCCACGCTATACAGCTTGTCCGGATCAGGAGGGGCCCGTAGGGCCTCGATCCGCAACGCCTGGGCCGCCATCCCACGCGCACGCATGGCCTCTGCCAGGCCACCCAGGGTGGCGACATGCGCTTCGTAGGCGCGAAGCAGCGCCTGCTGGGCGTCTGCAGACAGCGCGGCATACTGCGTCACCGCCCCCTGCTGAGAGGTCCACCACTCAAGAACGCCGTCCGCGCCAAGCCGCGGAATGGCATAGGCCGCCGCCACGCCGGGCGCAAAATGCTTGCGGATCAGCTCGATCGGCTCGCCGTAGGCGCCGGCCAGCGACGCCTCCGACATATTCCCTCGCGGGTCTCGCAAGAAGCGTTGCATGGCGTGGTCTCGAAGGTTGCGCTTACGGTGGTTGTCAGGGAACGAGGTCCAGGCTCTTTTGCAGCCTGAGCACCTCGGCCTGCTTGGTCTTGATCTGCGCTTCCAGGGCGGCATCCGAAACATTGACGTTGATGGGCGTCTTCAGTGCACGTTCCGACTGCGCCAGCTGCCGCTTGAGCTCCTCGCTGTCTTTCGACTTTGCCCGCGCCTGGTCCAGCAGCTTCTTGACCGATGCAGACAGCGCATTGCGCGCCTTGGTCTTTTCGGCCAATGACTTTCCGATTGACGCCCGTTGCGCCTCCAGATCGGCCAACACCTGTTTGGCCTGCGCATTCTCGGCTTGAGCCGCGCGCACGTCGTCCTCGCGCTGGGCCACGTGTTTGCCATAGCCTCCGCCCACGTCGCAATTCATTTTTGTGATGAAGCCGGCGTTCGTGTTCGAAGGATCGCAATCCGCTGCCGTCGTGGCGCAACCGGCGAGAACGACCAACGCCAGGATCGAAGCAGCGCGCGCGATTCGCGTCGTCAAGCGCTTCATGCCTTTGCCTCCCCAAGATCGATGGCGCCGCGCAACGCGAAGTAGCTGTCCGCTTCTTTGTTGAGCTTCGCAATCTTGCTCTCGAGCACGGCCAATTCCTTCTGCATTTCCTTGGTGTCCTTCGCGCTGCCGCCGGTTTGCACGCCCGCCTGCCGGTACTGTTCCGCCACGCCCTTCATTCGATCGATGTCGCTCTTGATGACCCCAATGTTGGCGTCGATCTGGGCAAGTTCTTTCCGAGCAGCGCCCTGGTCGGCGGACTTCGTTGCGATCTCGGACTTCAGTTGGGCCAGCTTTTTCTTGTCGTCGGCCATCACAGCCACGATGGAGTTGCTTCGATCCTGGACCTTCTGCGTATCGGTCTTGATGTCGTCGCCCATCGCCTTGAGCTGATCCGAGGTGTTCTTGTACTGACTGCGGCGAACATCCAGGTAGTAGTTCGCACCCAATGCCACGCCGCACGCCGCCACGGCGCCCACGACCGCACCCGCGGCTTTATTTTTGCCGCCCGCCAGCAGTCCGACGGCCGCCCCGGCCGCCGCGCCCAACATGCAGGCCTCCAGGCCCGACTGGCTGAAGAACTTGGCATCGCTGCCCTGCGTCAGACGCGGGTCGGGCTTTACGCCATTGTTGAGCAGGGAGCTGCCCGTGCTGGCGCACCCGCTGATCCCCAAAGAACAGACCATCATCAGAACGACCGGAATGCGATTCCACTTCTTTGCAAATAAAGCCATGAGAACTCCTTGATTGTTATTTGTTGACTGCCATGCACGAATCCAGCCACGCCGAGCGGTCGACCTTCTTGTTGCTCAGGTATGCCTTCTGTTGCGACCAATAGGTCGTCAAGTAGGGGCGCAGCCCGTTGAGCTGCTTGTTCTGCTCGAACATCTTGTCCAGGACCGGCACCTGCTTGGTCAGGTTGTCCCCGCCGTACAGGGTGGCCGCGTCGACAAGGCTGCTGGCGTAGTACTGCGTGACGCCCTCCACCCGGCGCTCGTGGCTGGTAAGCAGCTGCTTGCGGCGCTCGCAGGTGGCGTCGGTATTGCCGTCCTCGCAGTTGGACTTGTAGACACTGCGCAGCAGATTGCGATGCTCGCCGTCGTCCTTGAGCTTGGTGCACAGGAATGCGCCGAGGTTCAGACTGGCGCGTATGGCCTGGTCGCGCGCCTCTTCCTGCTGCTGGTTGCTCGCGCGCAGCTTGCCTTCCAGGCCGGCCAGTTGATCTTTGAGCTTCTTATCCGTGACCGTGCCTGCCAGCGTGTTCAACTCCTTGACCGCTGACGCTCCCTTCTTGGACGCGTCCGATGAGACTTGGCCGTCTCCAAGCTTGCTATAGCTTTCTTCAAGCGCCTTGACGTGGTTGGCGCTCGTCATCTCGCGCGATGCGATCACCCATCGCAGACCCACCGTCTTGTCTTTGATCTCGCCGTCCTCGTCGTAGAGATTCCCTTCGCGCCGCAGCGCGGCACGAAGCTCCGATTCCGGCTGCATGAAGTCGGAGCCGCGAATGACAAAGCTGCCGGCCGAACCGTTCTGGCGATCGAACTTGTTCAGCCGGAACGCATCAAGCGTCATCTCTGACACGTTGCCCAGCATGTCGTGCAGGCCCAGCGGGTTCGGACGAAGCACGCCGACACGGTTGATCTTGCTGTTCGACGATTGCGTGCCGCCGAACCATTCATAGTCAGTGATCTTTCCGTCGGCCATCGGATAGCGCGCCTCTGCGAACTCCGCGGCATTGACGTTGATGCCACCCCGCGCCGCAAACTCCCACTCGACCTCGGTGGGCAGGCGCACGAATCCTGAAATCTTGTCTTCCTGGGGCAGCAAACCCTTGGCATGCTGCCGCAGCCAGATGTTGTACAGATGGGCAATCCGCATCGCGTCGAACCAGTTCGCCCCGGTGATGGGGAACCGGCCATCGCCGGCCTGCGGATCCGGGCACTTGGCCGAATCGCCGTTGGCGAGCGTAGCCAGAGCAAGATACTGGCTGGTGGTCAGCTCATACTTTGCCATCAGGTAATAGCTGGATCGGGACTTCTTGTCCGCCGAGGTT
>CBHWAL010000008.1:0-22846 GCA_966111495.1 uncultured Achromobacter sp.
ACGGCGTGGTCAACGTGATCGTCCACATCGACGAGCGCAAGCTCAAGCGCTACTCGGGCCACTATTCGTCCTTCGAACGTCAGCGCGCCGCACAGCTGGAATTGGCGCAGGGCATGATCGAAAAGCAGATGCGCCAGCGCTCGCACCTGCAATCGTTTATCGACCGCTTCAAGGCGCAGGCCAGCAAGGCGCGTCAGGCGCAGAGCCGCATCAAGGCCCTGGCGCGCATGGAAGAAGTCGCGCCGCTACGCGCCGCCGCCGAGTTCTCGTTCGAATTCCGCGAGCCGCTGCGCGCGCCCAATCCGCTGCTCACGATGGACAAGGTCAGCGCGGGTTATCGCATCGAGGACGAGGTCACGGAAGCCGTGTCCGACAAGATCATCGTGTCGGGCATCAACTTCTCGCTGCAGGCGGGCCAGCGCATTGGCCTCTTGGGCATCAACGGCGCGGGCAAGTCAACCTTCATCAAGACCATCGCGGGCGAGATCGAGTCGCTGGCTGGCGACACGCAGTTCAACAAGGGACTGTCCATCGGCTACTTCGCCCAGCATCAGGTCGAAATGCTGCGCCACGATGAATCGCCGCTGTGGCACATGACCAAGATCGCGCCGACCGTGCGCGAACAGGAACTGCGCAACTTCCTGGGCAGCTTCAACTTCAACGGCGCCATGGCCACCAGCTCGATCGCGCCGTTCTCCGGCGGCGAAAAAGCGCGGCTGGCGCTGGCGCTGATCGTGTGGCAACGCCCCAACCTGCTGCTGCTGGACGAGCCGACCAACCACCTGGATCTGGAAACGCGCGAAGCGCTGACGGATGCGCTGGCACAGTTCGAGGGCACGCTGGTGCTGGTATCGCACGACCGCCACCTGCTGCGCGCCACCACCGACCAGTTCATCATCGTTGCCGACGGCAAGGTCAACCCGTTCGACGGCGACCTGGACGACTACAAGGATTGGCTCTACAAGACCAAGCTGGCGGCCAAGGCGGCCTGACGCGTTTTTGCGCGCCGCGCGGGTCCAACCGCGTTACAATCGCGCCGAATTGCCGAACACCAGCGTCAACCTGGCCCGCGCGGCAACCATCAACCACGTCCCGCTGCATGCGGGACGCGTTTTTTAGCGCCATAGATGCCTATCAAAGACCAACTATTTCTTGCCAGCCAGTATCTCGCGCCGCACCACCTGGTGTCGCGCTTCTTCGGATACGCATCGGACTGCCGCGAACCCGCGGTGAAGAACTGGATGATCTCGCGTTTCGTCCGTAAGTACGGCGTGAACATGAGCGAGGCGCTGCAAGAAGACCCGTTGGCCTACGAGTGCTTCAATGACTTCTTCACGCGTGCACTGAAAGACGGCGCGCGGCCGCTGGACGAAGAACCGGGCTCGGTGGTGTGTCCGGCCGATGGCGCCATCAGCCAGATGGGCGCCATCGAACAGGGCCGCATCTTTCAGGCCAAGGGCCACAGCTATGGGCTCGCCGACCTGCTGGGCGGTGACACCGAACGCGCCGCGCCGTTCCAGGGTGGCCAGTTCGCCACCATCTACCTGTCACCCAAGGACTATCACCGCGTCCACATGCCCGTCGCCGGCACGCTGCGCGAAATGGTTCACGTGCCCGGGCGCCTGTTCTCCGTCAATCCCCTGACCGCCCGCAACGTGCCGCGCCTGTTCGCGCGCAACGAACGCGTCGTCTGCATCTTCGACACCGAGCACGGTCCCATGGCCGTCGTGCTGGTGGGCGCGATGATCGTGGCGTCCATCGAAACCGTGTGGGCCGGTCTGGTGACGCCGTTCAAGCGCCGCGTCAAGTCCGTGCGCTACGACGCCGCCGCCCGCGCGCCCATCTTTCTTGAAAAGGGCGCCGAGATGGGCCGCTTCAAGCTGGGTTCCACGGCCATCGTCCTGTTCGGACCGGACAAGATCCGCTGGGCCGACACGCCCTCGGTGCTGGGCCCGGTGCGCATGGGCGAGCTGTTGGCGCTGCCCACGCAGGTCTAACCTGCGGGATTCTCAGCCTGTTCTCTCAAAGCGAACAGGCTGCTTCTGTTTTATTCGCTTTCTGCGGTTAGCAGGCGTTGCTAGATTACGGGCTTTTATCGGCCCGCCATGACTACCACCGCCCTGCCCGCCGCCAGCCCTGACGCCACCCCCGCAGCTACCCGCAAGCTGCCCCGCGCGCTCGGACGCATGCTGTCCCTGGACGATTTTGAAGTGGCCGCGCGCCGTCGGCTGCCGCGTCCGATCTTCGGCTACATCGCCGGCGCGGCCGAAGACAATCAATCGCTCAATGGCAACCGCGAGGCCTTCGCCCATTACGCGTTCACCCCGCGGGTGCTGGTGGATGTGTCCCGCCGCACGCAACAGATCGACCTGTTCGGCCGCACCTACGCGTCGCCCTTCGGCCTCGCGCCCATGGGCATCAGCGCGCTGTCGGCCTACCGCGGCGATATCGTGCTGGCCCGCGCGGCGCGCGAGCAGAACGTGCCCGCGATCTTGAGCGGGACGTCGCTGATCCCGCTGGAAGCCGTCATTGCCGAGGCGCCCGGCACCTGGTTCCAGGCCTACCTGCCGGGCGCCCCCGCCAAGATCGACGCGCTGATCGAACGCGCGCGCCGCGCGGGCTTCGAGACCCTGGTGCTGACCGTGGACATCCCCGTCTCCGCCAACCGCGAGAACAACGTGCGCACCGGATTCTCGACGCCGCTCAAGCCCAGCCTGCGGCTGGCCCTGGACGGCCTGGCGCGCCCGCGCTGGCTGGCCGGCACGTTCCTGCGCACGCTGCTCGCGCATGGCATGCCGCACTTCGAGAATTCCTTCGCCACGCGCGGCGCCCCCGTCGTCTCCGCGTCGGTGCTGCGTGACTTCTCGGCGCGTGACCATCTCAGTTGGGAGCACGTGGCGCGCATCCGCCGGCAATGGCCGGGCACGCTCGTCATCAAGGGCATCCTGCATCCGCGCGATGCGGCACTGGCGCGGCAACACGGCGCGGACGGCATCATCGTGTCCAATCACGGCGGGCGCCAGCTCGACGGCGCGATCTCGCCGCTGCGCGCGTTGCCAGGCGTGGTCGCCCAGACCGGCGCGATGACGGTGATGATGGACAGCGGCGTGCGACGCGGCGGCGATGTGCTCAAGGCGCTGGCCCTGGGTGCGCGCTGCGTGTTCGTGGGCCGTCCCTTCAACTACGCGGCCGCGGTGGGCGGCGAGCAAGGCGTGTCGCATGCCATCGGACTGTTGCGCGCCGAAGTCGATCGCAACATGGCCATGCTGGGCATCAACCGCCTCGACGAGATGGACGCCAGCCTCGTCTGCCGGGAAGGCGAGCTGCCGGCCTGAGGGCCCCGCGCTTGACAACAGTGCTGCGCCAGGCGGACGCGCAGCGCCACGTTTATCAGTCTTGGGGCCGCCCGAGCATAGAATGGCGGTTCCCTGATTCCCTGCGCGTCCGCTGCGGCGCGCCTGCCCGCCGCCGTGTCCCTGCGCCAATCTTCATTCTTCCTGCGCTTTCTGACCCTGGGCGCCCTCGCCCACGTGTACGTCGGCGCCCGCCTTATCCCCGACCTCCTGCTTGGCGGTGAAGGCACTGCCGCCGCCATCCTCTTTCTGGTGCTTTCGTGCGTGCTCATCCCGATGGGCATGCTGGCGCGCTCCTCCGTCAACCCGCCGTGGGGCGACCGCATCGCCTGGGTTGGGCTGGTGGCCATGGGGTTGTTCTCGTCCCTCTTTGTGCTGACCGTGCTGCGCGACGCGCTCATGCTGCTTCTGTGGCTGGGCAATCTGGCCGCCGGCGCCGATCTGCCGTGGATCGCCCTGCGGCGCGCCAGCGCGTGGACGGTCATCGGGCTGTCGCTGGCCGGCACGCTGGCGGGCTTTTACAACGCCCGGCGCCGCGCCCGCGTGGTCGACGTGGACGTACCGATCGCCGGCCTGCCGCAAGACCTGGACGGCTTTACCATCGTGCAGATCAGCGACATCCACGTCGGCCCGACCATCAAGCGCCGCTATGTGCAGGCCATTGTCGACGCGGTCAACGAACAGCTGCCCGACATGATCGCCATCACGGGCGACGTGGTGGACGGCAGCGTCGAGCAGCTTGCCGCGCAAGCCCGTCCGCTGGGCGATCTGCGCGCGCCGTTCGGCGTGTACCTGGTCACCGGCAATCATGAATACTATTCGGGCGCGGGCCCCTGGATCACGGAATTCCGCCGTCTTGGGCTGCGCGTCCTCTTGAACGAACATGCCGTGATCCACCCGTCGGGCCTGCCCGTGGTGGTGGCGGGCGTGACGGACTTCAGCGCCGGCGCCTTTGATCCGCAGCAGCGCAGCAATCCAAAGGCGGCGCTGGCTGGTGCGCCTGCCGACGCCTTTCCGCGCATCCTGCTTGCCCACCAGCCGCGCAGCGCGGCCGCGGCGGAACCGGCGGGCTACACGCTCCAGCTCTCCGGCCATACGCATGGCGGGCAGTTCTTTCCGTGGGGGTTCTTCGTGCGGTTCCAGCAACCGTTTACGGCGGGGCTGCATCGGCTGGGACAGATGTGGGTCTACACGAGCCGCGGCACCGGCTATTGGGGGCCGCCGAAGCGGCTGTGGGCGCCGTCGGAAATCACGCGCCTGCGCCTGCGCGCCGCCCCTGCCCGTTGAACCTGCGGTCAGGCGGCCTCGGGCAGCGGCCCGCGCTCCAGATACCTGGTCAGGGCGATATCGCTGGTGGTGTTGGAAATGCCTTCGATCTGGTGGATGCGCGCGAGCAGCAGTTCGAGCGCCTGCGTATCGCGCACGCGCACCTTGAGCAGCATGGCGCTCTTGCCGGTGATGGTGTGGATCTCCTCGACCTCGTTCAACTCGGCCAAGCCCAGCACCTGCTGGGTGATCGTCCAGTTGATCGTGTCGACATGCACAAAGGCCAGCAGCGGCCGGCCCATCTTTGCGCCATCGAGCTTGGCGGCAATGCCCTTGATGAGCCCGTCGCGCTTGAGCCGCTTGACCCGCTCGTGCACTGCGGGCGCTGACAGGTTGAGCTGTTTGCCCAGCTCCGCATAGCTGGGCGTGGCGTCGTCGGCCAGCAGCGTCAAGAGTTTCCGGTCGCGGTCATCGAGGTCAGACATTGGAATCAGGTTCGGCGCGCAGCGCGGCCGGCCTTTGGTAAGAAGGGTTTGTCGGGGCAAACCCTGATTTTATTCCGATTGCCGACCGGTTAACGCCTTACCAGGGGAACGAAATCAGATCGCCGTACAGCCGCTTGAGCGTCGCCTTCACTTCGGGCGAGTTCTGATAGATGGCAATGAACTTCAAGAGGCGCGGATCCTGCGCCTTCTCGGGCTTGGCCACCCAGCGGATGGCGTAGCGCCGGATGCTGTCCGGATCGGTATTGTCGAAGGCCAGCCCATCCTTTTCGTTCAGCCCCGCCTGCTTGGCGAACGTCGTGTAGGTGACCGACGCCGTCACGTCGTCGAACGTACGCGCCGACTGCGAGCCTTCAATCTGGACGAACTTGAGCTTCTTGGGATTGGCCACCACGTCCTGCAGACTGGCCTGGTGCGCGACGCCCGGCTTGAGCGTGATGAGCCCCATCGACTGCAAGAGCAGCAAGGCGCGGCCGGTGTTGACCGGGTCGTTCGGCACCGCGATGGTCGCGCCCTCGGGCACCGGGTCGCCCTTCTTCAGCTTCTTGGAAAACAGCCCGATGGTGGTCGAATAGCCGTAAGCGATGGGCTGCAGATTGGCGCCGCGCCGCTGGTTGAAGAGCTCAAGAAACGGCGCGTGCTGAAAGAAGTTGGCGTCCACCGAGCCGTCGGCCACGGCAATGTTGGGCAGCACCCAGTCATTGAACTCCACCAGCTTGACGTCCAATCCCTGCTGCTTGGCCTGGGCAATGGCCAGTTCGGTGGCTTCGTTGGCCACGCTGGCAATGACGCCGATGCGCAGAGGCTGTTCCTGCGCCGCCACGGGCGTAACCACCGCCAATCCCAGCGCCGCCACCGCGGCGCCGCGCGTCAGTTTCTTAAGCAATTGGTGCACAAGCATGTCAGCCATCCACAGAATCGGAACGCCGGACGACGGTCCGGCACAGGCGCTATTGTGCAGCACCCGGCGCGCCGGCCACGCAAAGGCCTTTGTCATGCAATGGCAATGCCAAGCCGCGCTGGCGGCGCTAAGATGGCCCCAATACGCCCTTGGGAGACGCGCATGCATGCCGTGATGACCCCCCAGCCCGGCGCGCAGTCCGCCGCCAGCCGCCGCGACCACATCGAAGACCAGTTGGGCGCGCACAACTACCATCCGCTGGATGTCGTGCTGGCGCGCGGCAGCGGCGTATGGGTCTACGACGTCGATGGGCGCAAATACCTGGACTGCCTGGCCGCATATTCCGCCGTCAATCAGGGCCATTGCCACCCGCGCATCCTGGCCGCCATGACCGAGCAGGCGCAAAAGCTCACGCTCACGTCGCGCGCCTTCCGCCATGACCAGATGGCGGGCTTTTACGAAGACCTGGCGCGCCTGACCGGCGCCCACAAGATCCTGCCCATGAACAGCGGCGCCGAGGCCGTGGAAACCGCCATCAAGGCCGTGCGCAAGTGGGGCTACGAAGTGCGCGGCGTGCCCGAGGGCGAGGCCGAGATCATCGTGTGCGCCAATAATTTCCATGGCCGCACGCTGGGCATCGTGGGGTTTTCGACCGACCCCGACGCCTATGGCCACTACGGCCCGTTCGCCCCCGGCTTCAAGGTCGTGCCCTTTGGCGATTTTGCGGCCTTCGACGCCGCCATCACCGACCGCACGGTCGCGTTCCTGGTCGAACCGATCCAGGGCGAAGCGGGGGTCGTGCTGCCGCCGCCCGGGTACTTCAGCCGCGTGCGCGAACGCTGCACCGAACGCGGCATCACGCTGATCCTGGACGAGATCCAGACCGGCCTGGGGCGCACAGGCAAGCTGCTGGCCGAGGAGCACGAAGGCATCGAAGCCGACGTCACGCTTATCGGCAAGGCGCTCTCGGGCGGCTTCTATCCGGTGTCTGCCGTGCTGTCCAATGCCGACGTGCTGGGCGTGTTCCAGCCGGGGCAGCACGGCAGCACCTTCGGCGGCAATCCGCTGGCGTGCGCCATCGCCCGCGCCGCGCTGCGGGTGCTGACCGAGGAAGGCATGATCGAGAACGCCGCTGCCGTGGGCGCGCATTTCCTGGCGCGCCTGCACGCGCTGCCCGGCCCCGTGCGCGAGGTTCGCGGACGCGGCCTGATGCTGGCCGTGGAATTGGAGCCGGACGCCGGAGGCGCCCGCCTCTGGTGCGAACGGCTCCAGGCGCGAGGCTTGCTGGTCAAGGACACCCACGGTCATACCCTGCGCCTGTCGCCGCCCCTGATCGTCACGCGGGACGAGGTGGACTGGGCGTGCGACCAGCTGGCGGCGGTGCTGTCCGCCGCCTGATCCGCCACCCTGAACCCCGCAATACGGAGCATGCGAATTGACAAAAACCCCCACCCTGCCCACCCAAGTCACCCTGATCGGCGCACCGACCGACATCGGAGCCGGCGCGCGCGGCGCGTCGATGGGACCAGAGGCGCTCCGCGTCGCCGATCTGGGACCGGTCATCGAAGCCCAGGGCTTTCAGGTCCGCGACCGCGGCAACCTGTACGGCCCCGCCAATCCGTGGCTACCCCCCGTGGACGGCTACCGTCACCTCGAGGAAGTGACCGCGTGGAATCAAGCAGTGCATGATGCCGTGTACGAAGAACTGGCCGAGGGCCGTCTGCCCGTCCTGCTAGGTGGCGACCACAGCCTGGGCATCGGCTCGGTCAGCGCCGTCGCGCGCCACTGCCGCGCCACCAGCAAAAAGCTGCGGGTGCTCTGGCTGGATGCGCACGCCGACTTCAACACCCATACGCTCACGCCCACCGGCAACCTGCACGGCATGCCGGTGGCCTGCCTGTGCGGCAACGGCCCCGCGCCGCTCACCGGCATGTCGGGCGAGTTTCCGGACATCGAACCGTCCTGCATGCGCCAGATCGGCATCCGCAGCGTCGACCCCGGCGAAAAGCGCCTGCTGCACGACGCCGGCCTCGAGGTCTTCGACATGCGGTATCTGGACGAGATGGGCATGCGCGCCACCATGCAGGCCGCGTTGGCTGGCCTGGACGCCGACACGCACCTGCACGTGAGTTTCGACGTGGACTTCCTGGATCCCGAGATCGCGCCGGGCGTGGGCACCACCGTCATGGGCGGCCCCACCTACCGCGAGGCGCAACTCTGCATGGAAATGATTGCGGACACCGGCCTCATGCGTTCGCTGGACGTGGTGGAACTGAATCCCGCGCTCGACGTGCGCAACCGCACGGCGGAGCTGGCGGTGGATCTGATCGAAAGCTTGTTTGGCAAATCCACGCTGGTGCGCCGCGGGCCCTGATATCGCTATCCGCTTATCCCTCGCGATCGCGCCGGATCGCCTCGGCCGCTTCGCGCAGATGAATCAGGTTCTCCTCGCGCTGCGCCCAGACGCGCGGCGTGGGCCCCGCCACGCATAGCGCGTACCATTCGCCGCCCAGATCCAGCGCGACAGCCAGGCCCGTCAGATCCGCGACGCTCTCGCCCACGTTCGACGCCCACCCCCGTTCCGCAGTCGTGTCCACGTCAGCCAGCAGGTCCTCGCGGGTCGTCAGCGTGCTACCCGTGTAGCGCGTGTACTGCGCCGCTGCCAGCACGTGGTCGCGCTCGGCGGCCGGCAGGCGCGCCAGAATGGCCTTGGCGACCGAACTGGTGTGCAGCGGCCGGCGCTCCCCCGCCCGCGCCGCGTAGTGCACGGGCTGCGTAGACTCGGCCACCTCCAAGAACACCACGGCGCCATCCTGGATCTTGCCCAGCATCACCGTTTCGTTGGCGGCGTCGCGCAATGCGGCAAGACGCGGCCGCACCAGATCCAGCCACGGGTCGCCCGCCAGAATCTGCGCCGCCAGACCGTGCAGCTTGCCGGTGGGGTAATACCCGGCGCGGCGCCGGACTTCGTACAGATATCCCCGCGCCACGAGCGTGCGCACCAGCGCCAGACAGCTCGACATTGGCGCGCCCAGCCCTTGGGCCAGTTCGGTCAGCGGCATGGGCCGTTTCGTTTGCGCAAACAGCTCCAGCAACTCCAGCGTGCGAGCGACAAGTTTTACTTCCACGGCGTCGGCCCTCCTTCGCGGCAACGGGTTTTCGGCACCCGGACTAGGGTGTTCCACCGTGTTGACTTTTCATGTGCAGGTACCTAAATTCTTGCACAGGAATTTGCATTCACCAATGTGAAATAAATTTCAGCCGGCTGGAGCACCGGCGCCGCCTTCCCGAGTTGCCGCGTCATCCATAACGTTCAATAAAACGGTCCGTTTCAGGGCTGGGAGACAGAAAGATGCGTATCAAACCCGTGTTGGCGGCTCTGGCCGCCACCCTGGCCGCCTGCGCGGCCCAAGCCCAGACCGACGTCGTGCGGTTAGGCGTATCCAATGACCGCTCCGGCATCTATTCCGACCTTGGCGGCCTCGGGTCCGAGACGGCCGTGCGCATGGCCGTGGAGGATTTCGGCGGCAAGGTGGCGGGCAAGACCGTCGAGGTCGTCGGCGCGGATAACCAGAACAAGGCCGACGTGGCGTCCGCGCTGGTGCGCCGCTGGTTCGACACGCAAAACCTGGTCGCGGTGGTGGACGGCGGCGCCAGCTCGGCCGGGCTGGCCGCGCAGGGCGTAGCGCGCGAGAAAGGCGGCACGGCGCTGATCAGCGGCGGCTTCGCCGGGGACTTCAGCGGCAAGCAATGCAGCAACCTCAGCACGCAGTGGGCGCCCGATACCTACGCGCTGGCCAACGCGGTGGTCAAGAGCGTCGTCGAGAGCGGCGGCAAGAGCTGGTACTTCATCACCACCGATTACGTTTTCGGCAAATCGCTGGAAACGAACGCGTCGCGCTTCGTCCAGGCCTCGGGCGGCAAGGTCTTGGGCAGCACGCGCCACCCGCTGGGCGCCATGGACTTTGCGTCGTTTCTCATCCAGGCGCAGTCATCCAAGGCCGACGTCGTGGGCCTGGCGAGCGCCGGCGGCGACCTGGTCAACCTCATCAAGCAGGCGCAGGAGTTCGGCCTGGCGGGCGGCAAGCAGCGGATGCTGACGTTCCTGACCTTCATCAACGACGTGCACGCGATGGGCTTGCCGGTCGCGCAGGGGCTCACCTTTCCCACCGGCTTTTACTGGGATGCCGACGAGGACACGCGCGCCTGGACGCAGCGCTGGCAAAAGAAGATGGGCGTCACGCGCGCGCCGTCCATCGTGCAGGCCCTGAGCTACGTGGCCACCACACATTACCTGCAGGCCGCACAGGCCGCCGGCACCTTCGACGCGGCGGTGGTCAACCAGAAGATGCGCGAATTGCCCATCACGACCAAACTGATCAAGAATGCTCGGGTGCGCCCCGAAGATGGCCGCGTCATCATGGACCTGTACCTGGTCGAGGTGAAAAAGCCCGCCGAATCCAAGCATCCGAACGACTACTACCGCATTCTGTCCACAGTGCCCGGCGAAAAGGTCTTCGTGTCGCTCGCCGACAGCGAATGCCCTCTGGTCAAGAAATAAAAAGGAGACAACCATGAAGTGCTATTGCGTCGTCAATTTCCGCGAACCGCTGCAGGAAATGGACCAGCCCACCCCCACCCCGCAAGGGTCGCAGGTGCTGCTCAAGGTCCGCGCGGCCGGCGTGTGCCACAGCGACATCCATCTATGGGAAGGCGGCTACGACCTCGGCCAGGGCCGGACCCTGTCGCTCAAGGACCGCGGCGTGTCGCTGCCGCTGACCATGGGCCACGAAACGGTTGGCGCCGTCGTGGCGGCCGGTCCCGAGGCGCAAGGCCTTGCCACCGACCGCAACTACCTTGTCTATCCATGGATCGGCTGCGGCAAATGCGCGTCGTGCGCGGCAGGCATGGAGAACCACTGCACCGCGCCCGCCTGCCTGGGCGTGCATCGCGCCGGCGGCTATGCCGACCACATCATCGTGCCGCACCCCCGCTACCTCATCGACATCGGCGACCTGGACCCCGCGCAGATCGCGCCCTACGCGTGCTCGGGTCTCACCACGTACTCCGCGTTGCAGAAGATCGGCGCCGACATCTACCGCGAGCATCCCGTCGTGATTTTCGGCGCGGGCGGCCTGGGCCTGATGAGCCTGACGCTGATCAAGGCGCTGGGCGGTGCGGGCGCCATCGTCGTCGACATCGACCCGGCCAAGCGCCAGGCGGCGCTGGATGCGGGCGCGCTGGCGGCCATCGACGCCGCCGCGCCCGATGCCGCGCAGCAGATCATGCAGGCCGCGGGCGGCAAGCCGGTGCGGGCCGCAATCGATCTCGTCGGCGCGCCGGCTACCACCTCGCTGGCGTTCGACTTCCTGACCAAGGGCGGCAAGCTCATCATCGTCGGCCTGTTCGGCGGCGGCTCCACCTGGCCCATCGCCCTGATTCCGATGAAGGCCCTGTCCATCATCGGCAGCTATGTGGGCAACCTGGCCGAACTGAAGGAATTGATGGAACTGGTGCGGGCGGGCAAGGTGCCGCCGATGCCGGTCCACCGCCACGCGCTGGCCGAGGCGGACCGCGTGCTGACGTCGCTGCGCGAAGGCAAGGTCGTGGGCCGAGCCGTGTTGACGGTCGACTGACGCCTGCGTTGCGATCAGAAAACAAGCGCGCCCGGCATCGGGCGCGTTCTTTTTGACGCCTGCTTTTGAATGATTACGCCGGCCGCAATCGCGGATCGTAGATGAAGCGTTCGCGCCGCACCACCACGATATCCGCGGCATCCGGATGCGCCGGATTGATAAGAAAATTGCAGTCCGGCACGCCGCGGTACGGCACGATGGCGCTGGGCAGTTCCAGCAGCGCCGACACGCCCGACGCCACCCAGTTGTCGCCCACGGCCTGCGAGGCCTCCGCAAAGGGCACCGCGTCCCAGAACGGATAGTCGTCCTGCAGCTGCGCCAGCGACAGCGACTGGCGCGCTTCGAAGAGGCCATTGGGCACGGCCAGTTCAATCAGGTAGCGGTTCGCGTGCTCGGACGCCCGCGCGGCAAAATGCACCACCGTTTCCAGCACCGCCAGCGCGACGCTGGCCGAGGCATACACCACCGGCGTGCCCGGGCTGTTGTAACGTCCGCCCACCGCGGCCGCCCCGGCGCCGGAGAGGTCATCCGCCCGGTACTTGCCCGCCGTGGTGCCAATGCGCCAGAGCGAAACGTAATCGGTCATGCGTAGACGCCCGCGGCGGCGCGGGCCAGCGTGTCTTCGACAATGCGGCTGCTGGCGTCCGAGGTCAACAGCGACAACGGCTTGACGTTGCCCAGCGCCGGCACGGGCGTGTTGAGCCACAGCACCGCTTCCTCGTCGCTGCCCAGCACCTGACGGGCGACGCGCACCACCCGGGCGACGCGGGCAAGCCGGTCAGATTCACCCAGCGGCAGCGCCTGGCCTTCGCGCGTCCAGCGCGACAGCGATGCCGCCTTGACCTCCGTGATGGCCATGATTTCCGACTTGGGCACCTGCAGATAGTCGGCGGCATCGTCGACCATCTGCGCGGGCAGGCCGCGGTGCACGTCCCGGGCAATGTCGGTCAGCGGGCTGTCGATCAGGCCGCGAAAAAGCTGCCTGGGGCGCGGCGGGCGTTTGGCGGTAGCGCCGCGCTTGGCGGGCGACTTGTCGGCAAGGGCGATGGTCATGGTTTGCTCCTGGCGCCGCGCGAACGCGCTCCAACCGGCGGAACCGGCCAGGGCGTGGGGCGGCTGAATTACCAAATTGAATTTATAATATCCCATTTGGAAATCCACGCGCAAGGCGGGAACCGTGGAGGCCGGTCGTGCACCATATTTGGGCCTATCATAGGCGGCGGCAAAATTCCCCCCTCGCATTTCTCTCAAGGACAGGCAATGACGGACCGGCAGCTCACGATACTCGCGGCGATCAATCTCATGGTGGCAGTGGGCGCGGGGGCGTTCGGCGCGCACGGGCTCAAGCGCATCCTGACGCCCGACATGCTGGCCGTGTGGCAGACCGGCGTCATGTACCACCTGGTCCACGCGCTGGGCATCTTCATCATCGCGCTGCTGGGGGCCCGTTTCGGGTCGCCGCTGCTGTCCGCCGCGGGCGTCGTGATGTTCGTCGGCATCGTGCTGTTTTCTGGCAGCCTGTACGCGCTGACGCTGACCGGCACGCCATGGCTGGGCGCGGTCACGCCGTTCGGCGGAACGGCCTTCCTGGCCGCTTGGGCGATGGTCGCCATTGCCGCGTACCGCGCGCAAAGCTGAGACGCCCTTCCATTCTTCGCCTTTCCGTTCTTCCCCCACCGGCGGCAGGAACCGCCGTCCTTGCAGGTTTCAGATGTCCCCAAGCACCGCACTACCCGCCGTCCGTGAACATTCCGCCGCCGCAGGCATCGCCTGCGTGGCGGGCGGCATCTTTTTTCTGACCCTCAGCGACGCCAACGCCAAGTGGCTGGGCGCCAGCTACAACCCGCTGCAGATCCTGTTCCTGCGCGCGCTGATCGCGCTGCCTTTCGTGACCGCGCTGGCGCTGTGGCTGGGCGGACGCCGCGTGCTGCGCACGACGCATCCCGGCCTGCACCTGACGCGCGGCGCCATCAACGTGGTCTCGGCCTGTTGCTTCTATCTGGGATTGCAGGCGCTGCCGCTGGCCGAAGCCACCGCCATCGCGTTTGCCGCGCCGCTGTTCGTCACGGCGCTGTCGGTGCTGATCCTGAAGGAACGCGTGGACGGCAAGCGCTGGCTGGCGGTGCTGGCGGGCTTTGCGGGCGTGCTGATCGTGGTGCGGCCGGGCACGCAGGCATTTCAGGCCGCCACCCTGCTGCCGCTGACCACCGCCCTGCTCTACGCGGTCATGATGATCACGGCGCGCGGCATCAACCGCGCCGAAGGCATGCTGACCACCACGTTCTACATCGTGCTGGGGCAACTGGTGTGCAGCGCGATCGGACTGCCGTGGGTCTGGCGCGCGCCGGCCGTCGAAGACCTGCCCTATTTCGGTGGCGTGGCGCTGTTCAGCACGCTGGGGCTAGCGCTGATCACGCAGGGATTCCGCATCGGCCCGGCTTCTGTCGTGGCGCCCTTCGACTACACGGGCCTGGTCTGGGCCACGATCCTGGGATGGATATTCTGGCGCGAGGCGCCCGACGCCTACGCGTATCTGGGCGCCGTGTTCATCGCGGGCAGCGGCGTGTACATCGCCGTGCGCGAGGCACGCGGCAAGTCGCGCCGGCGTGCGGCCACCTGACGCGGCCTTGCCCAGCCGCCCGCGTCATTCGCTGGGCGGCGGAAAGTGCCGTTGCAACACCTTGGCCACATTGGGTTCCATTGCCGCTTCGCGCGCGACTGCGGTCAATGCCGGACACATCGCACTGAACCACGAGGGGCCCGGGCGCCAATGCGTCATGACCGTCACATACAGGTCAAGGGCCGAAAACCGCCGCCCCAGCATGTGCGGCGCGCCCGCCTGGCGTTCCAGTTCCTGCCATAGCTCGGCGCGGCGCGTATGCACGCGCTCGCGCAGCAGGTCCACCGCATCGCCGGGCGTCGTCCACTGCGCGGGATCGTCGCCGTACGTGAACGTCGGGTAGACCGCCGCCACCAGCCGCACCAGCAGATTCAAAAAGCGCGCCCGTTCCGGCTTGTCGAGCGTGGGCGCCAGCCCGGCCTGCGGCGCCACGTCGTTCAGGTGCAGGATCATCGCCGCGCTTTCGGTCATGACCTCGCCATCGGGCAGGATCAGCGTGGGCACCTGCCCCAGCGGATTCAGATGCAGCAGCCGGTCCCGCTCGGGACCGGGCTTCAGGTACGGTACGTCCGTCAAGACGTGTGGCACGTTGGCCAGGACCAGCGCCATCTCGACGATGGCGGAACCGCATCCCGCGGACCCGATGAGTTCATAGGTCTTCATGGCTGTCACCCTCCCGTTTCAGCCGGCGCCACCCGCAGCAGTTCGCCCGGCGAAGCGTCCGTCAGCACATACACATAACCGTCCGGCCCCTGCCGCACGTCACGGATCCGGCGCTTGCGGTCGACCAGCAGTCTTTCCTTCTCGACTACGCGATTGCCGTCGACAGTCAGGCGGATCAGATTCTGGTTACCCAGCGCGCCGATGAAGAGCGAATTGCGCCACGCCGGGAAACGATCAGCGTCATAGAACGCCATGCCGCTGATGGCGGGCGACTTCGGCCACCAGTAGATCGGCGATTCCATCCCGGGCAGTGTCTCGCCTTTGGCTTCCGGAATCGCAAGCCCCGAATAGTTGATGCCGTACGTCGCCAGCGGCCAGCCGTAGTTCTTGCCCGGCTGCACCACATTGATCTCGTCGCCGCCGCGCGGTCCGTGTTCGTTTTCCCAGAGCTCGCCGGTCCAGGGATTGAGCGCCATGCCTTGCGGGTTGCGATGGCCGTACGACCATATCTCGGGCCGCGCGCCCTGCTTGCCCACGAAGGGGTTGTCGTCAGGCAGAGCGCCGTCGGCCTTGAGCCGCACGACCTTGCCCTGCAGCTTGTCCAGGTCCTGCGCCGTCGGCCGCTGGTTGTTCTCGCCCAGCGCAATGTAGAGGTAGCCCTTGCCGTCAAACACCAGGCGCGATCCGAAATGCAGTCCGGACGACAGCTTGGGTTCCTGGCGGAAGATCACCTTGAAGTCCTCGAGTCCGCTGGCGTCATCGGCCAGCCGGCCGCGTCCGACGGCCGTGCCGCTCTTGTCGCCGTCCGACTCCGCATACGACAGGTACACGTAGCGGTCGGTCGCGAAGTTTGGCGACAGGACCACGTCCAGCAGACCGCCCTGGCCGCGCGCGGCCACCTTGGGCACACCGGTCAGCGGCTTGGACAGTCCGCCGGGCGTACGCAACAGTCGCAGGTTCCCGGGTCGTTCGGTGATCAGGATGCCGCCGTCAGGCAGGAACGCCATGGACCAGGGATGGTCCAGGCCACCGACAACGGGCATCACGCGCGCAGGCGCCGAGGGCGACTCCTGCGAGGCTTGCGCGATCGCGGGCGCGGCGGCGCAAACCAGGGTCAAGGACAAGAGAAAGGGAATCGCGCGCGTGCTCGCGGCGGTGCGTGACTGCATGGACATCTCCGGCGGCGACAGATTGAAAAGCGGGCGCGGAAGGCATGACAGAGAGACGCGGGGCCACTCGCGAATGGCATACCCGGTTGGCGTACCATAGCGCCCACGGACGGGAGCTCTCCCGTTCTTCCTCCCAGGAGCCTCCAACAGATGAAACTGTACTACATGCCCGGCGCGTGCTCGCTCGCCTCCCACATCGTGCTCGAGTGGATCGGCAAGCCGTATGAGACGCACAAACTCAGCCGCGAAGCGCTCAAGGAGCCTGAGTTTCTGCGGATCAATCCGCTGGGCGCCGTGCCTGCGCTGGCCGATGGCGACTGGACCCTCACGCAGAACGTGTCCATCCTGGAATACCTGGCAGAACAGGCGCCCGGAAGCACGCTGCTGGGCGACGGCACCGCACGTTCGCGCGCCGAAGTGCGCCGCTGGGTCGGCTTCATCAACTCCGACGTGCACAAGACGTTCTCGCTGCTTTTCGGCGCGCAGCGCTACCTGAAGGACGAAGGCGCGCAGAAGGAACTGGCCGCGTCGGCCTCGGCGCTCTTGACCAAGCTGTTCGCGCAACTGGACACGCAGTTGGCCGGCAAGCCGTATCTGGCGGGGCCCGCCCCGTCGGTTGCCGATGCCTACCTGTATGTGGTGCTGCGCTGGGCGCACGCCAAGGAAGTGGACCTGTCGGGCCTTGCCAACCTATCGGCGTTCTTCGAGCGCATGCAGGCCAACGCGGGCGTCAAGGCCGCGCTGCAGGCCGAAGGGCTGTAACCGCCCCCGCTGCCCCGCTGGCGCCCAGACGTTTTACGCCGGCGCCACGCCGGGCAGCGCCTCGCTCTCCAGGATTTTCTTCACTGCGGCCAGAAAGCGCCGTGCCAGCAAGGGCGGCGCGCTCAGATTGGAATGCGTCGCCCAGATCTCGACGCTGGCCTCGGGCGTGATCGGACGCAGCGCCATGTGCGCGGCCTGATCCGGCGTGACGCACCAAGCATCCACCAGCGCAGGCCCCAGGCCCTGCTGCACGAAGGAACAGGCGGTCACGGGCGAATGCACCTCGATCGCCGCCGCGCAGTGCGGGCCTTCGCCGAAGAACGGCTGAAGCGCGCGTCCCAGCGGCGTATCGCGCGGGTAGCCGATCCACGCCGCCGACGAAAAGTCCTCCGGCCGCACCGCGTCGTGGCTGGCAAGCGGATGCCCCGGCGGCAGCACGCACACCACCGGCACGCGCGCCAGCCGGACCGACGTCAGGTTCGGATGATCCGGCGGTTGCATGGAAATGCCGATGTCCGCCTGTCCCGACAGGAAGTACGCCGCCAGCTCGTCGAACGTCACGCTGCGGTAATCGACCCGCGCACCCGCATTGCGTCCGCGAAACCGCTCCAGCGCCATGGGGATCAGGCGTTGCCCGAAACTGGCGCTTGCCACGATCTTCAGCATGCCCGCGCCCGACTGCCCAAGGCTGGCGGCCAGGTCGTTCACGCGCTGGATGCCGCCATACACCTGCTCGACCTCGGCATACAGGCGCCGGGCCTCGGCCGTTGGCGACAGCCGGCTCTTGACGCGCTCGAACAGCCGATAGCCCAGCCGGCTCTCCGTCAGGGCCAGCACCCGGCTCACGGCCGGCTGCGACACGTGCAGCATGCGCCCGGCCCCGCTGATCGAGCCGGCCATCATGATGGCGCGGAACACCTCGATCTGGCGCAGGTTCAGCGGCCGCCCGGCGCTCGGCCCGGCCTCGTCGGCATACGCATCGGCTTCCATGTCTTCCCCTTTTCCAATAACGAGGGATTATAGGTTTGAGACATTTTTCGATGACGCAGTGCCGCATGGCCGGGTGTAATCTGCCCGCTCCACAAAACAAAACCAGGGGAAATCCACCATGCGCAGCACGCTCCTTCGCAGTCTTTCCATGGCGGCGCTCAGCGTCGCCTTCGCCGGCGCGGCCTCGGCCGCCGGCTATCCCGACAAGCCGATCACCTTCGTGGTCCCGTCCGCCGCCGGCGGCTCGCCCGACGTGCTGTCTCGCCTGATCACCACGCAGATCGCGCGCGACACCGGCGCCACGATGGTCATCGAAAACCGCCCCGGCGCCGCCGGCAACATCGGCATCGCGCTCATCAAGCGCGCCGCGCCCGACGGCTACACGGTCGGCTACGGCAACATCAACACGCTGGCGGTGAACCGCTCGCTGTTCAAGCGCCTGCCGTACGACGTCGACAAGGACCTGACGCCGGTCGCCCACATGTTCGACCTGTATAACGCCCTGATCGTCCCGGCCGACTCGCCTGTCAACAGCGTGCAGGAACTGATCGACCGCGCCCGCAAGGAGCCCGGCCGCCTGTCCTATGGCGCATCGGGCGTCGGCACCACCGGCCACATGGGCGGCGAGCTCTTCAAGAGCATGGCCAAGCTGGACGTGATGTTCATCCCCTACAACGGCGGCCCCGCCGCCATTCAGGATCTGCTGGGCGGACGCCTGGACTACCTGTTCGTCAACACCTCCGAGGCCGCGCCGCTGGTCAAGAGCGGCAAGGTCCGCGCCATCGGCGTCAGCAGCCTGAAGCGCCTGTCGCTGATGCCCGACGTACCCACGCTGGACGAGTCCGGCCTGAAGGGCTACGAGACCGTCGCCTGGGGCGGCGTGGTTGCCCCGAAGGGTACGCCCGACGACGTCGTGGCCACGCTGAACGCCGCCATCCAGAAGGCGCTGCAAGCGCCGGAAGTGCGCCAGGGCCTGGCCACGCTGGGCGCGGAACCGGCCACCGGATCGCCCGCCGACTTCAAGAAGCTGATCGATCGCGAAACCGCCAAGTGGCAGCAGATCATCGACAACGCCGGCATCGAAAAACTCGACTGAGCATTCTTCATGACGGCAGACACCTTGCAGGCTGACTTCATCGTCACGGGCGCCACGCTCATCGACGGCTCGGGGGGCCCCGCCACCCAGGGCGACCTGGCCGTGCACGGCGGGCGCATCGCGGCGGTGGGCAGCTTTGTCCATCCCGCCGGCGTGCCGGTCATCGACGGCCGGGGCCAGGTGCTGGCCCCCGGCTTCATCGACTCGCACACCCACGACGACGGCTACCTGCTGGCGCATCCCGACATGCTGCCGAAGGTGTCGCAGGGCATCACCACGGTCGTCACCGGCAACTGCGGCATCAGCCTGGCGCCATTGGCGCGCACGCAGATCCCGCAGCCGCTCGATCTGCTGGGCCCGCCGGCGCTGTTCCGCTTTGGCACCTTCCGCGCCTGGATGGACGCCCTGCGCGACACGCCGGCCGCCGTCAACGTGATTCCGCTGGTGGGTCACACCACCTTGCGCGTCGCCGTCATGGACGACACCTCGCGCGCGGCCAACGACGCGGAACGGACCGCCATGCGCGACCTGATGCAGGAAGCGCTGGATGCCGGCGCGTTCGGCGTATCGACTGGCACCTTCTATCCGCCGGCCAGCGCCGCGCCCACGGACGAGATCATCGACGTCTGCCAACCGCTGCGCGGCCGCGCTGGCATCTATGCCACGCACCTGCGCGACGAGGCCGACCACATCGTGCCCGCCATGGAAGAGGCGCTGCTCATCGGCCGCGAAACGGAGTCCCGCGTGGTGTTCTCGCATCACAAGCTGGCGGGCGAACGCAATCACGGCCGCACCCGCGAAACGCTGGACCTCATCAGCCGCGCCGCGGCCTCGCAGCCCGTCTGCCTGGACTGCCATCCCTACCCCGCCACCTCGACCATGCTGCGGCTGGACCGCGCGCGGCTCGCCAGCCGCACGATGATCACCTGGTCCAAAGGCTACCCCGAGGCCACGGGCCGCGACTTCAGCGAGGTGATGACCGAACTGGGTCTGGACGACGAAGCCGCCGTCGCCCGGCTGGCGCCGGCCGGCGCCATCTATTTCCTGATGGACCCATCGGACGTTAAACGCATCTTTGCCCATCCGCTGACCATGGTCGGCTCGGACGGCCTGCCCTTCGACCCGCATCCGCACCCCCGCCAATGGGGCACGTTCACCAACGTGCTGCGCACGATGGTGCGTGAACAGAACCTGCTGACGCTCGAGTCCGCCATCCACAAGATGACCGGATTGGCCGCGGCCCAGTACGGCGTCGCCGGGCGCGGCCTGCTCCGGGAGGGGTATCATGCTGACCTGGTGCTGTTCGATCCCGCCACCGTTACCGACGTGGCCACTTTTTCAGCGCCCATTCAGGCAAGCCGAGGCATCCACGCCGTGTGGGTCAACGGCAGGCAGGTCTGGGACGGGGAACGGACGGGCACCGAACGCCCGGGCCATGTCCTGACGCCCGGTGATGCATGAGCACGGAGTACCTAAAGTGAAGACGTTTTCCCAGGGCTGCTACCTGGGTGTATTGGGCGGAATGGGCCCCATGGCCGGCGCGGCCTTTGCCCTTCGCCTGGCGGCGCTGACGCCCGCCACGGTTGACCAGCAACACATTCCCACCTTGCTGCGCAACGATCCCCGCATTCCCGACCGGTCCAGCGCCTACATGGCCGGCGGAGAAAGTCCGCTGCCCCACATGGTCGGCGGCGTGCGCTTCCTGGAACAGGCCGGCGCCCAGCTCATCGCGATTCCGTGCAACACCGCCCACCTGTGGTTCGACGAGATCGCCGCTTCCACGCAACTGCCGGTGCTGCACATCATCCAGGCAGTCATCGAAGACCTGCGCCGGCTCGGCCTGCCCAGCGGCCGCATCGGCCTGATGGGCACCGCCGCCACGCTCAAGCTCGGCCTCTACCAGCGCCACCTCGAAGCCCAGGGCTACGAATGCATCGTGCCTGACGACGACGAAGTCGAGCGCTTCTGCATGGGCTCGATCCGCGCCGTCAAGGGCAACCAGCTCGAAGACGCCTTCGCGCCCGCCGCCGAATGCATCGCCCGCCTGAAGGCCCGCGGCGCCGACGCCGTGGTGCTGGGCTGCACCGAACTGCCCCTGGCCGTCCCGCACGCCCTGCGCCCCAGCTTGGGCGTGACCCTCACCGACTCCATCGACGCCCTCGCCCGCGCCGCCATCGCGCACTACCAGGCCGACCAGCCCGCGGAACGCATCGCCGCGTAAGCGGCATGAGGTGTCTGACACCAGCTGATCTCTAGGTCTCCCTAGGGTGTCAGACACCGGCCCCTGTGCATTCCCCCCGGCCATAACAAAAAAAAGGCGCATCTTTCGATGCGCCTACTTCCTTCGCGGGGAAGAGGTCAACCGCCCAGGTACGCCTTGCGGACCTTGTCGTTGACCAGCAGGTTGGCGCCGGTGTCCTGCAGGACCACGCGGCCGTTTTCCAGCACGTAGCCGCGGTCTGCCACGCCCAGCGCCTTGTTGGCGTTCTGCTCGACCAGAAACACGGTCACGCCCTGCTCGCGGATCTCGCGGATGATGTCGAAGATCTGGGCGATCACCAGCGGGGCCAGGCCCAGCGTCGGTTCGTCCAGCAGCAACAGGCGCGGCCGGGTCATCAGCGCGCGGCCGATGGCCAGCATCTGCTGTTCGCCGCCGGACATCAGGCCCGCGCGCTGGCTGGCGCGTTCCTTCAACCGCGGGAACAGACCGTAGACGTGGTCAATGCCAGCCTCGATCTCGTCGCGCTTCAAGAAGAAGCCCCCCATCATCAGGTTCTCGGCGACCGTCAGGTCCTTGAACACGCGCCGGCCTTCAGGCGAAATGGCAATGCCACTGCGCATGATGTGGTGCGTGTCCTTGTTCGTGATGTCCTCGCCTTCGAACGTGATCTTGCCCTCGCGCGCCCGCGGATTACCGCAGACCGTCATCAGCAGCGTCGTCTTGCCCGCGCCGTTGGCGCCGATCAGCGTGACGATCTCGCCCTGGTTGACGTCCACCGACACGCCGTTCAAGGCCTGGATGGCGCCATAGTACGTGTGTATGTTTTCCAGCTTCAGCATCATTCCTCCCCCAGGTACGCCTTGATGACGCGCTCGTCGTTGCGCACCTGCTCGGGGGTGCCGGTCGTAATGGGCTTGCCGTGTTCCATGACCAGAATGCGGTCCGAAATGCCCATGATCAGGCTCATGTCGTGCTCGATCAGCAGCACCGCCACGCCGAATTCGCGGCGAAGCTGGTCGATGAGCGATTGCAGATCGCGCTTTTCTTGAGGATTGAGACCCGCCGCCGGCTCATCCAGCATCAGCAGCCGCGGCTTGGTGATCATGCAGCGCGCGATCTCCAGGCGCCGCTGGTGGCCATAGGCCAAGTTGCCGGCTTCGCGGTTGGCGAACTCGCGCAGGCCCATGAAATCCAGCCATTGCGCCGAGCGCGACAGCGCCTCGGCTTCGGCCTGGCGGTAGCCGCGGGTCTTGAGCAGGCCGGGCAGCAGGCGGGATTCCACCTGCGTATGCTGCGCGACCAGCAGGTTTTCCAGCACCGTCAGCTGCTTGAACAGGCGCACGTTCTGGAACGTGCGCACCAGCCCATGGCGCGCCACCTTGTGGCTGGCAAGGCCCGTGATGGGCTTGCCGTCCATGACGATCTCGCCGGCGGTCGGCGCATAAAAGCCGCCAACGCAATTGAACACCGTGGTCTTGCCGGCCCCGTTCGGGCCGATGATGGCAAAGACCTCGTCGGACATGACCTCGAAACCCACGCTATCGACGGCCAGGAGGCCGCCGAACCGCATGGTCAGGCCGGAAACTTTCAGCAATGCCTCGCTCATTTAGCCAGCTCCACGTGGGGACGCTTCATGGGCAACAACCCCTGCGGACGCCACATCATC
>CBHWAL010000009.1:0-22418 GCA_966111495.1 uncultured Achromobacter sp.
GGTCTTGCCGTCCACGCCTTCGGCCGCCAGGATGGCAACCTTGCGCGTGGCCACGCTGCCATCGCCCGGCCGCGCCGTCAGTGACAGCGACGGCGACACCTGCACCTCGGGCTTGGGCGGATTCTTCGTGGCGCGCGGCAGCGGGTCCGGCAGCGCCATGCCAAGCTGATCGGCCACCCCTTGCGCCAGCTCGTCGGACACGTTGCGCAGGGACGCCACCATGCGCTGGCGGATCTGCGGCACGGTCACCTTGCTTAGCTCGAACGCGAAGGCGTCGACGATGTGCTTGCGCTCCCAGGCGGTCTGGCTGTCGTAGAACAGCGTGGCCTGGTTGTAGTGCTCGGCAAACTTCTCGGGATGCCCGCGCAGCTCATCGCTCGTCACCGGCTCCGGGAAGGACACGAAGCCGTCCATGCCCGCCTGGAACGGACAGCCGCCGGCCAGGGAGTTGGGCTCATAAGCTACCCGGCCGCGATGGATGGTCTGCCGGTGCATGCCGTCGCGCTGGTTGTTGTGCACCGGCGCCAGCGGCGAGTTGATGGGAATCTCGTGGAAGTTCGGGCCGCCCAGCCGCGAGATCTGCGTATCGACGTAGGAATGGATGCGGCCCGCCAGCAAAGGGTCATTGGTGAAGTCCACACCGGGCACCACGTGCGCGGCGCAGAACGCCACCTGCTCGGTCTCGGCAAAGAAGTTGTCGGGATTACGGTCCAGCACCATGCGGCCGATGGGCACGACCGGCACCAGTTCCTCGGGCACGATCTTCGTGGCGTCCAGCACGTCGAAGCTGAAGCCATCCGCCTGATCGTCGGTGAAGACCTGAACGCCCAGCTCCCATTCGGGACCATGACCCGCGTCGATCGCTTCCCAGAGGTCGCGCCGGTGATAGTCCGGATCCGCGCCCGAGACCTTGACCGCCTCGTTCCACACTTGCGAATGCGTGCCCAGGATCGGATTCCAGTGGAATTTCACCAGGCGCGATTCGCCCTGCGCGTTGACGAAGCGGAACGTATGCACGCCAAAGCCCTGCATCATCCGGTAGCTGCGCGGAATCCCCCGGTCCGACATCGCCCACATCAGCATGTGCGTGGACTCGGGCATAAGCGACACGAAGTCCCAGAAGGTGTCGTGCGCGGACGCCGCCTGCGGCATGCCATGGTGCGGCTCGGGCTTGACGGCGTGGACCAGGTCGGGGAACTTCATCGCGTCCTGGATGAAGAACACGGGCATGTTGTTGCCGACCAGATCCCAGTTGCCCTCGTCCGTATAGAACTTCACGGCAAAGCCGCGCACGTCGCGCGCCGTGTCCTTGGACCCGCGCTCGCCGGCCACGGTCGAGAACCGCACGAAGACCGGGGTGCGCTTGCCGGCCTCGGCGAACAGCGAGGCCGCGGTCAGGTCGGTAAGCGGCTTGTAGCACTCGAAGTAGCCGTGGGCCGCCGAGCCGCGCGCGTGCACAATGCGCTCGGGGATGCGTTCGTGGTCGAAGTGCGTGATCTTCTCGCGAAGGATGAAGTCCTTCAGCAGCGCCGGCCCGCGCAGCCCTGCCTTCAGCGAATGCTGGTTGTCGCTGACGCGCACGCCCTGGTTGGTCGTGAGTTCCTGGCCGCCGCCGTCCGCACGCACGCGGGGCAACGTACCGTCGTTCTGATTCACGCCCGGCGTGGCGGCGTCGCCCGTCTTGTCCGAGACTTCCTTCTCGGACAGGGAGCTCGCGCCGACGGCGGGATCCACCGTGCCCACGTGCGCGCCGGCGTAGGGACAGCGGGCGGCCTCCTCGCCGTATTCGGCTTCCTTGTTGGCGTTATGGGGGAAGGCGCCCGTCGTGGCGCCCACCGCCGCAGCGCGTTGCAGCGCGGGATGCGTGGGCTTGCCGGCCGGTCCGCTGGCCGGACCGCTGTCCGTATTCATGTACGCGGTGTCGAGCGCACCGCCCGAGCCGGCCTTTGCTGGCTTCTTGCTTGCCATGGTTCTTTCTCCTTAATGGGTCAGCAACGATTCGCGCGCCTGCTCGGCGCGGGACGCGCCGATGGCGGTTTCCACTTTCTTTACCTCTTCGGGCGGCGGCAGCACGGCAGGGAAACCCAGCGACTCGATCCATAGCTCGCGCGACCAGCCCTGCGTGTGATACAGGTGATGGTCCTCGTCGGTTGCCACGGCCTCGTAGGCCTGCTTGAGAATTCTGGCTTCTTCGCCCGATTGCTGATCGGCAACCAGCCCGATCAGCGACCAGTTGGCGTGGTCCTTGGTCTCGGCCAGCACCACGCATTCGGTCGCCACCAGTTGGGCCGCGTCCGGGTCGCCGGCACTGATGGCCATCTTCATTGCCCGCACCAGCGATTCGCCCAGGTGCCGCACCACGTCACGGCCCGGCGACTTGGCCTGCGGATCGAGCTTGAGCTGTTCGAACACCGTCAGCAGCACGCGGCGATGGGTGCGGGTTTCTTCCAGGTAGCCCAGCCATTCCTTCTTCAGGTCTTCGTTGATGGCACAGCTGACCGCGGTCTCGTAAATGGCAAGGCCGCCGATCTCGGTTTCCAGCGCCTGGTAAAGCAGCTCCTTGATCTGGCGGGCGTTTCCGGTTTTGCGTTTCATGGTTGGGCTCCTTGTCTTAGGTCCTCAACGATGCGCACGGCGGCAATCGTTTCCGATGGAGGCGCGTTTACAGCAATTCGCGTTCCTGATCCCCTGGTGCCCGGGCCGGAGCAGGCGCCTGCGGCACTCCCCCGGGCGGGCGGCTCAGGCGCCGTGCAGAAAATACAAAGCCCCGCGCGCCGGACGCCTTGCCTATTCCCGTAGAATCGGGGGCATTACCCACAACAGCGCAAGGGCGTCGCGCCACCCGGCAGGCACAGCGACCCGCGCAAGAAGCGCAGCCGCATGACGACGAACGACCTCTGCGCCATCGCGATGGCCCTGCTGCTGACCTACGCCGGCATGGCCTGCCTGGCCCTCGCCACACCTCGCCACTATCACCAGGTCTGGACGCGCGATCCGCACGCCGGCCACACGCGCGTCCTGCGCGGGGCCGGGGTCCTGCTGATGGGGCTGGCGATCCTTCCCTGCGTCGGCCTGTGGGGCGACGTGCTGGGCATGGTGGTGTGGCTGGGCTGGCTGTCTGCGGGCGCGCTGCTGTGGTTCGGCCTACTGTCCTGGGCCCCGCGTCCCGCGGCGGGCACGGCCGCGGTGGCGGTAGCGATTTCCCTGCTGGGCGTGGGCATCGGTTTCTGATCCGGCTGGGCCGGCGGCGGGCGCTAGGTCCGAGGCCGGCGGCGAGCGCCGGGTGCGACCGATCGCCGCATTGCGCAATTTCACGCCTGTTTTCGGCCATTTGATGCGGGTCAATCGGCATCCATATCCGGCCAGACCGATCCGGTTTCAGCACCATATGTGGTGATAGAGTCTTCGCACTCCACTACATATGGTGCCAATAATGGAAATCCAACACATCCTCAAGCGCGACGGCCGCGTCGTTGCATTCGATAGCGAGAAGATCGCGCAAGCCATGGCGGCGGCGGGCCAAAGCACCGGGGAGTTGGACCTGCAAGGCGCGCGCGCACTGACCGGCACCGTCATCGCAAAGCTGGACGGCAACGTGTGCCCCGGCGTCGAAACCATCCAGAACCGCGTCGAAGATGTCCTGGTCCAGGCCGGCCACTGGCGCACGGCGCGTGCCTACATCGTCCACCGCGAGCAGCACGCCCGCCTGCGTTCGCTGCGCCACACGCTGGTCGACGTCGAAAGCGCCATGGAAGAGTATCTGGAACAACGCGATTGGCGCGTCAACGCCAACGCCAACCAGGGCTACAGCCTGGGCGGCCTGATCCTGAACGTCGCCGGCAAGGTCACCGCCAACTACTGGCTGTCCAACGTCTTCACGCCCGAAGCCGGCCAGGCCCACCGCGAAGGCGACATCCACATCCACGACCTGGACATGCTCAGCGGCTACTGCGCCGGCTGGTCGCTGCGACAGTTGCTGACCGAAGGCTTCAACGGCATTCCGGGCAAGGTCGAATCCACACCCCCGAAGCACATGTCGGCCGCCATCGGCCAGATCGTCAACTTCCTGGGCACGCTGCAGAACGAATGGGCTGGCGCGCAGGCGTTCAGCTCGTTCGACACCTACATGGCGCCGTTCATCCGCCGCGACGCGATGACCTACGCGGACGTCAAGCAATCCATCCAGGAACTCATCTTCAACCTGAACGTGCCCAGCCGCTGGGGCACACAGACGCCCTTCACCAACCTCACGTTCGACTGGATCTGCCCGGCCGACCTGAAGGACCAGATCCCGTACGTGGGCGGCGAGGAAATGCCGTTTTCCTACGGCGACCTGCAGGCCGAGATGGACATGATCAACCGCGCGTACATCGAGGTCATGATGGCCGGCGACGCGAAGGGCCGCGTGTTCACGTTCCCCATCCCCACCTACAACATCACGCCCGATTTCGACTGGGACCATCCCAACACCGAGCGCCTGTTTGAAATGACGGCGCGCTACGGCTTGCCGTACTTCCAGAACTTCCTGAACTCGGATCTGGAGCCGCACATGGTGCGCTCCATGTGCTGCCGCCTGCAGCTCGACCTGCGCGAACTCCTGAAGCGCGGCAACGGCCTTTTCGGATCGGCCGAGCAGACCGGCTCGGTCGGCGTGGTGACCGTGAACTGCGCGCGCCTGGGCCATACCTGCCGCGGCGACGAAGCGCGGCTGATGGCGCGCCTGGACCACCTGCTTGCGCTGGGCCGCGACGTGCTGGAAACCAAGCGCAAGGTGGTGCAGCGCTACATCGACCAGGGCCTCTACCCCTACACCCGCCGCTACCTGGGCACGCTGCGCAATCACTTCAGCACGCTGGGCGTGAACGGCATCAACGAGATGATCCGCAACTTCACGGACGACGCCGAAGACGTGACCACGCCCGCCGGCCACGCCTTTGCCGTGCGCCTCTTGGACCGCGTGCGCCAGCGCATGACCGAATTCCAGGAAGAAACCGGCCACCTCTACAACCTGGAGGCCACGCCGGCCGAAGGCACCACGTACCGGTTCGCCCGTGAAGACCGCAAGCGCTACCCCGGCATCCTGCAAGCGGGCACGGACGCCCAGCCCTACTACACCAACTCCAGCCAGTTGCCGGTGGGCTACACGGACGATCCCTTCCACGCGCTGCAACTGCAGGAAACGCTGCAAAGCAAGTACACGGGCGGCACGGTGCTGCACCTGTACATGAACGAAGCCGTGTCCACGGCCGAGGCCTGCAAGCAACTCGTGCGCCGCGCGCTCAGCAACTTCCGCCTGCCTTACATCACGGTCACGCCCACGTTCTCCATCTGCCCGAATCACGGCTACCTGGCCGGGCACCACGAGTTCTGCCCCAAGTGCGACGCGGAACTGCTGGCCAAGCAATCGGCTTGCTGCACCCCGGCGTAGCGCTGCCGGGATCCGGGGCGGCGCGCGACTTTTTGGCGCGCACCGCCCTTCACCCGCCGGGCACGCGTCCGGCATCACTCTCCGAGGAAATCCTATGCAAACCTTGACCGCCCCCGTCGCCACGTCCGCTCCCGCCGTCCAACTGGACGACAGCCAGCGCGTGCGCTGCGAAGTCTGGACCCGGGTGATGGGCTACCACCGCCCGGTTTCTTCCTTCAACACCGGCAAACAGGGCGAATTCAATGAGCGCCGCTTCTTCGTCGAACGCAGTGCCTGAAGGCGGATCGCCCCAGGGTACGCCGCCGGGCGGCGGCGCCCGCCGGCCCCCAGCGCCGGGCCAACCCCAGCTGGCCGACCCGCCCGGCGACGCCCCCCCCCCCCACCCCCTCAACCCCCCCCAGCATCCGCCTGCTGGCCGACCGGCCGGGCTACGCCCCGCCGCCGCAGCCCGTCATCCAGCCCCTGCCCCGGCACTCGCCCGCGGTCGGCGGGCTGGTGCCCTTTTCCACCGTCGACTGGCCCGGCCAGTTGGCGGCGGTGGTCTTCATTTCGGGCTGCCCGTGGCGCTGCCACTATTGCCACAACACCGAACTACAGACACGCGCCGCTCGCTATGACTGGCGCGAAGTCCGCGCCTTCCTCGAAACCCGCAAGGGACTTCTGGATGCCGTCGTGTTTTCCGGCGGCGAGCCACTGAGCGAGCCGCGCCTGCCGGCCATGATCCGCGACGTCAAGCGCATGGGATACCGCGTGGGTCTGCACACCGCGGGCATCTATCCGCTACGGCTGGCCGACGTGCTTCGCCATCTGGACTGGGTGGGCATGGACATCAAGGCGGATGCCAAGGGTTACGACGACATCACGGGCCGGCGCGATTCCCAGCGTCCAGCGCTGGCGTGCCTGACGCAGTTGCTGTCCGCCGGACCGGACTTCGAATGCCGCATCACCTGGCATCCCGACTGGCTGGACGAAGCACGGCTGATGACGCTGGCGCGCGAATTGGCCCGCCGCGGCGTGCGCCGCTTTGCGGTGCAGGCCGCGCGCGCCTCCCCAGGCGCGCCGGTCGCGCGGGCCCTCAGCAACCAGGCGCAGGCCGAACTGCGGCAAGCCTTCCAGGAATTCGCCTATCGCTGATCCAGATGCGCAGCCAGGGTGGCGTGGAACTGCGGCGACACCACGGCGCCCACATTGCAGCGGGACCACGGCGACACCGCCGTGGGATCCACGCTGAACACGCGACCCGGCGCCATGATGACCTTCTTGGACATCAGCGCCGCGGCCAGCGTCAACGAATCGGCCACGCCAGGAAACGCGGACCACAGGTACAGCGAGCTGGTCGGACGCGTGAACACCTGCGCGCCCAGCGAATCCAGCACCTGCAGCGCCTGTCCGGTGGCGGCCTCCAGCCGCTGGCGCAAGCGCACGAGATGCCGCTCGTAATGGCCTTCGCGCAGCATCACGTCCACCATGCGCTCGCAATACTCAGAACTGCTGACATGCACCAGGGCCTTTAAATCAGCCAGGTCGCTCGCCAGCGCGGCGTTGCACGCGATGAAGCCCACGCGCAACGCCGCCGAGAAAGACTTCGAGAAGCTGCCGATATAGATGGTGCGTTCAAGCTGATCCAACGCCGACAGCCTGACCGACGACGTGGGCTTGAAGTCCGCCAGCGGATCGTTCTCGACCACCATCAGGTTGTAGCGCTCTGACAGTTGCAGGATCTTGTAGGCCTTGGCCGGTGAAATATCCGAACCGGTGGGATTGTGCGCGATCGACTGCGTGAAAAAGAGCCGCGGCTTTTCGCGCTGCAGCAACGATTCCAGTGCAACGACGTCCGGCCCGTCGGGCAGGCGCGGCACGCCCAGCATCCGCACCCCGGCCAGCTTCAGCTTGCCAAAGAGCGGGTAGTAGCCCGGGTTGTCCACCAGCACCGTCGCCCCCGGCGGCAGGAAGTAGCGGATCACCAGGTCCATCGCCTCGTTGGCGCCATGCGTCAGCACCAGCTGCGACGGCGCGGTGTTGATGCCCACGTCGCCCAGCTTGCGGACCAGGCTTTCGCGCAGAGGCGCATACCCGAAGCGGCTGCCGTAGCGGAACAGCGCGCCCAGCCCGGTGCGCACCACCTTCTGGTGATAACGGTCCATGCGCATGTCCGCCAGCCACTCCACCGGCGGAAAGCCGTCGCCCACGGCGACCGCATCCGGTTGGGTCTTGAGCTGCTCGCGCATCAGCCACACGATGTCCATTGCCCTGCTCAACTGCCCCGGTTCTTCGTCAGCGGCCGGGCGCGCGTGATCGACGTCCAGCACATAAAAGCCCGAGCCGCGCCGGGGTTCGACCAGCCCCCGCGCCACCAGCATTTCAAACGCCACCACCACCGTGTTCTTGGCATAGCGGTGCAGTTGCGCCAGCTCGCGAAGGGACGGCAGCTTGTCGCCCGCGCGGTAGACGCCGTCGGCGATCTGCTGGCCGATCAGCCTGGCCAGGCTTTCGGCAATGGGCGCCGCGCGCTGCGGCCTGCCGGGCGGATTGGCGTCTTCCACGTTGGGATCCCCGTATTGTCGTTGCCAAAATTGGTGCAGTGCGATGGTACTGTTTGCCCAAACTGTACCTCTGAATAGCGGTACAGTTTACCTAGAATCTGGCCACTCGATTCTTATACGGAGACATGCCATCGTGGCCGATTCACGCCTGCCCAACTTCCGGGCCCTTACCCCTGCCCAACGCCTGGCCGCCATTGCCGACGCCGCCTCGCTCACCGCTGAAGAGCGCCAATTGCTGGCCCAGCCCGGCGCGCTCAGCCTTGCCCGCGCCGACGGCATGATCGAAAACGTCCTGGGGACATTCGAGCTGCCGCTGGGTGTGGCCGGCAACTTCCAGGTCAATGGCCGCGACGTGCTCGTGCCGATGGCCGTCGAAGAACCGTCCGTGGTGGCCGCCGCCTCGTTCATGGCCAAGCTGGCGCGCGAAGGCGGCGGCTTCGAGACGTCCAGCACCCGCCCCCTCATGCGCGCGCAGGTCCAGGTTCTGGGTCTGACCGATCCGCATGGCGCGCGCCTTGCCCTGCTGCGCGAGCGCGAGCGCATCCTGACGCTGGCCAACAGCCGCGACAAGGTGCTGATCGAACTGGGCGGCGGCTGCCAGGACATCGAGGTCCACGTGTTTCCGGACACGCCGCGCGGCCCGATGATCGTGATGCACCTGATCGTCGACGTGCGCGACGCCATGGGCGCCAACACCGTCAATACCATGGCCGAAGCCGTGGCCCCGCTGGTCGAAGAGATCGTCGGCGGCTCGGTCCGCCTGCGCATCCTGTCCAACCTGGCCGACCTGCGGCTGGCCCGCGCCCGCGTGCGCCTGACGCCGCAGACGCTGGACACCAAGGAGCGCAGCGGCGCCGAAATCATCGAAGGCGTGCTGGACGCCTACACGTTTGCCGCCATCGACCCGTACCGCGCCGCGACGCACAACAAGGGCATCATGAACGGCATCGACCCGGTCATCGTGGCCACCGGCAATGATTGGCGCGCGGTCGAGGCCGGCGCGCACGCCTACGCCGCCCGTTCGGGCCGATACACGTCGCTGACCCATTGGGAAAAGGACACGTCGGGTGCGCTGGTCGGCTCCATCGAGATGCCGATGCCCGTGGGCCTGGTGGGCGGCGCCACCAAGACCCATCCGCTGGCGCGGCTTGCGCTCAAGATCATGGACGTGAGGTCGGCGCAGGAACTGGGTGAAGTCGCCGTGGCCGTCGGTCTGGCGCAGAATCTGGGCGCGCTGCGGGCGTTGGCCACCGAAGGCATCCAGCGCGGCCACATGGCGCTGCACGCCCGCAACATCGCGCTGGTGGCCGGCGCCACGGGCGCGGAGATCGACGAGGTTGCCAAGCGCATGGCGGCGGAGAAGGACGTCCGCACCGACCGCGCGCTGGCCTTGCTGGAGGAACTGCGCGCGTCCCGATAACCCGCTCGGCGAATACCCGAGGCGGCGCCGGTTCATCCGCGCGCCGTCCGATAAACACAGGAGAGAGACATGAAACAAAGCCCTCAGGCGCCGTCCACGCGCCTGGCTGAAGTCTGGAGCGACACCGTGGATCTCAGGCATCTGGCCTGGGCGATCGGTATCGGCATCACGGTCAGCGTGGCCGGCTTCTTTGCCGCCAGCCGCTGGCTGCGCGGCGTGGTGGCCTCGCCCGAGCTCGCGCACGCCTACGCCATGCTGGCTGGGCTGGCCGGCTGCGTGCTGGCCGGCGTGATCTGCGCCCGCCTGTTCCCGCCCAAACGCGAGGTCGTCGAGCGCAGCGCCACGCACGATCCGGCCTGGCGCGCCGAAGTGCTGGCTGAGCTGGCCGAACAGCCCGGCGGGCTGGGCACGCTGGCGGACCTGCCCGATGCTGTGGTGCGAGAGCTGAAGGAACTGGACCTGTACGACCTGTTCGCGCAGCCGGCGGCCCCCGCCACTTCCGCTGCCGCCGAACCCCGGCGCGGCGCTACCAAGGAGGCGCTGGCATGAGCCCCGAACTGCTTGAACAAATCATGGTGGCCGCCGGCATGGGCCTGTTGGGCGCGGTCGTGTTTGCCGCCATCGGTCTCGTGTCCGGCACCGACGAAACCACGACGCTCGCGCCGCTGACGCTGCTGGTGGTGCTGCTGGGCGTGCCGCCCGCCGGTGTCTTCACGTTCTTTCTGGCGGGCGCAGTCGCCAAGCACATGACGCACGCCGTGCCGACCGCGCTGCTGGGCATCCCGGGCGACACGCTGGCCACGCCGCTGCTGCAGGACGCGAACATGCTGCGCAAGCTCGGCGTGCCCCACATTGCGCTGCGCAAGATGGTGTCCGGCGCCATCGTCGCCGCCTTTGTCGCGGTGCCGCTGGCGGTGCTGTTCGCCGTGCTGCTGGCCCCGTTCGGCGCCGCCATCACCAAGTCCGCCCCCTGGATCTTCCTGGCGGCCGCACTGCTGATCGCGTATTTTTCGGCGGGACGCTGGGCAGCCGTGGCGCTGCTGGTGCCGTTCGTCATGGTCATCATTGCGCTGCAAAGCCTGACGGCCAAGTACGGCGTCAAGCTCAGCATCAGCTACTTCCTGGGCATCGCCATCGGCCCCCTGATCGCCGACCTGTTCACCGTGCTGTCGCCCCAAGGCCGCGGCAAGATGATGCGCGACAAGGTCCGCACGTTCTCGCTGGCGCCTGATGTGAAGGGCTGGTCGGGCTACTTTCCGAACCCGCTGAAAGTCATGGACCGGGTGCAGACACGCTGGACGCTTGCCACGGCGGCCATATCGAGCGCCACCTTCGTGTTCAGCCCGGTCGCCATGACCGTCGTGCTGGGCGAACTGGTGGGCTCGCGCGTCAAGCATGCCTATCACCGGCTGACGACGGTGCTCAGCGCGCGCAACGGCGTGACCGAGGCCACCTACATTGCCGAAGCGCTGATTCCTCTGATCGCCTTCGGCCTGCCGCTGAGCCCGGTGGCGGCGGGACCGGCGGCGCCGCTCTTTAACGCGCCGCCGCGCTTCACGGTGGATGCGGCGACGGGCCAGACGCACAACCTGCACAACCTGCTGAACCACTGGGAATTCCTGGGTTACGGCATGCTGGCGGTGCTGCTGGCGGCGGTGGTGTCCTATCCCTTCGCCATGAACTTCGCGCGCCGCGCCGCGCTATTCGTGTCGCGCCGCGTCAGCCATGAAGCCATCATTGCCACGTTTGTCGGCCTGATCATCGTGATCAGCGTCTGGGAAGGCCAATTCCTGGGCCTGCTCGTCATCCTGACCATGGGCCTCATCGGCGGCCTGCTGTCGCGCCTGTTCGGCTTCAATACCGGCGTGCAGTTCATGGGCTACTACACCGCCGTGCTGTCCGTGCCGGCGATCATCAAGCTGGCTACATAAAGCGTGACGGATGGGAGGGGGGATTCGCCCCCACCCATTGCCGCGCGACTTGATTCTTCGCAAGGCGGCGCTCCCCACCTTGCTCTAGCCTCTGCTCTCTTGACCAGAGGAAAGACTCATATCATGACGTGGTTCAAATCACTCACCCTCGCCGGACGCGAGTTGCTGCCCATCGTGCAGGGCGGCATGGGCGTTGGCGTATCCGCCCATCGCCTGGCCGGCGCGGTTGCCAGCCAGAACGCCGTGGGCACCATTGCCAGCGTCGATTTGCGCCATCACCACGCCGATCTCGTGGAAAGAACTGAAAAATGCAATGACCGCGACACGATCGACACCGCCAACCGCGAAGCCCTGCATCGCGAAGTCCGCGCAGCGCTCGATACCGCGCAGGGCCGCGGCCTGGTGGCGGTAAACGTCATGAAGGCCGTGCGCGACCATCCCGCGCTGGTGCGGCAAGCCTGCGAAAGCGGCGCCGAAGCCATCGTCATGGGTGCGGGCCTGCCGCTCGACCTGCCTGAAATGACGGCGGACTTTCCCAAAGTGGCGCTCGTACCCATTCTTTCCGAGGCCCGCGGCGTTGCCGCCGTGCTGAAGAAGTGGATGAAGAAGGGACGCCTGGCCGACGCCGTCGTCATTGAACACCCCGGCTACGCGGGCGGCCACCTGGGCGCGGCGCGGCTCGACGACCTGCACAGCGAACGCTTCGATTTCAAAAAGGTGCTGGCCGATTGCCACGCCCTTTTCACTGAACTGCAACTAGGCCGCGATGCGCCCCGCCTGATCGTCGCGGGCGGTGTCGGCAGCCACGAACAGGTCCGCCACTGGCTCACCAACGGCGCCGATGGCGTGCAGGTCGGCACCGCGTTCGCCGTCACCCACGAGGGCGACGCCCACGAAAACTTCAAGCGCGTCCTGATCGACGCCGATCCCGCCGAACTGGCGGAATTCACCAGCGTGGCCGGTCTGCCGGCACGAGCGGTCGCCACGCCGTGGCTGACGCGCTACCTGCGCCAGGAAGGCACGCTGCAGGCCAATACCCGCGCCGATCCGCGCCGCTGCAGCCAGCGCATGGACTGCCTGACGCAATGCGGCCTGCGCGACGGCATCGCCAAGTTCGGCCAATTCTGCATCGACCTAAAACTCGCGGCCGCCATGCGCGGCGAAGTCAGCCGAGGCCTCTTCTTCCGCGGCGCCTCCAAACTGCCGTTCGGCAATGCCATGCGTTCCGTGCGCGAACTGATGGATTACCTGCTGCACGGCGAGATGCCCGCAACGGCGTAGTCGCAATGCGCTTCAGATGATTTCCGGCAGCCGCCGCAGATCGTCGATCACTTCAAAGGCGCCCTCGTCCAGCAACCGCTGCCGCTGCTGCGGTCCGTTGTGCGAGGCGCCCACGAATCCCACCGCCCGCATGCGCGCCGCACGCGCGGCACGCACACCCGGCACGCTGTCCTCCACCACGACGCAATCCAGCACCGCGGCACGCATCTGCCGCGCCGCGTACAGAAAGACGTCCGGCGCCGGCTTGCCCTTGGCCACCTGCGCCGTGCTGAACACATGAGGCGCAAACGTCTCCCACAGCCCCACCATCCTGAGCGCGGCCTCCAGCTTGGCAGGCATGCTGCTGGACGCCACGCAAACGTCCAACCCACGTTCCTTCAGTACCTCTAGCGTCTCGTGCACGTGCGGCAAGGGGCGCAGTTCGGTGCGGAACGTGCGTTCCAGCCGGTCGGCATACTGGCGCGCGAATCCATCGGGCAACGAGCAGGCGTGCTCTGCCTGCAACGTGCGCCACATGTCCGCATCCGGAATGCCGGCAAAGCGCAGCGCGGCCTCTTCGGGTGTGATCGCAATGCCGTATTCGGCCAGGGCGCTGGATTGGGCGCGCGCGGCGATGATTTCGCTGTCGATCAGGACGCCATCGCAGTCAAAGATGACCAGGCGCGGGGCGGACGTGTGCATGTAACCTCCAACGTGTTTGTCGCTCCATGTTCGTCGCCCATGATAGGCCAGCCCGGTTACCGTACTGCGGCCTCGACCCGCCTCAGCCGCCAGGCGACGGCCACGCCCGCCAGGCCCGCCGCCGCCACGATGAACGATGCAGAACTCCAGCCAAAACGGTCGATGGCGCCGCCCACCGCCACCGGCCCGATGACCTGCCCCAGGTTGCTGCCCTGCATGACCAGCCCCACCGACGCGGCCGTCAGCGCCGGACGCGGGGCCACCAGCGGCGCGGTGCCCAGCAGCGTGGCCGGGATCAGGCCGCCCACGGCCGAGAACAGCACGCACAGCAAAAAGGTGGTCATGGCAGGCAGCGCCGAGCCGAAGATCAGCAGCGACACGGCCGCCATCACTGCGCTGGCGCAGGCGATCAACGTGGACCGCCGCCACCCGCGCGCAAGGAGCACGCCCGCGCCGAGATTGCCCACCACGTTGGCGGCGCTGGCGATGGCGCTGCACAGTCCCGCCGCCGCCAGCGTCAGCCCCAGCTGCTCCATGAGCAGCACCGGCAGGAACGTGAACAGCGCAAAGAACATCAGGCTGTAGAGCGTGAACGACAGCGCCAGCAGCATCGGTCCGGCGGCGCCCATGGTGTCAACCGTGTCCTGGCGCAGCCCCTGCCACGACAATCCGGCGCCACGGGGCGTGGGCGGCGCCAGCACGGCGATGCAGGCAAGCGCCACGCCCGCTGCAACGCCCCCGCACCACCAATAGGCGTGCCAGTCGTCGAACGCCTGCGAGGCAAGCATGGCGATTGCCATCCCGGCTGGCATGTAGCAGCTCCAGAGTGCAAAGGCGAAATCGCGCCTGCCGCCCGACACGAGGCGTTGCAGCGCGGCGGGACCGGCCACGGTGATCATCAGAAAGCCCAAGCCTTCGATGACGCGCGAGCCGAGCAGCACGCCATATCCCGGGGCCAACGCGCCCACTGCCGTGCCCGCCGCCGTCGCCGCCAAGCCCAGGATCAGCATGCGCCGGGCGCCAAAGCGTGCGATCACCCCGCCCGCCGCGATGCCGCCCACCATGCCCAATATTGAAAACACCGCCGTCAGCGTGCCGATGGACGCGAGGTCCAGCCCCATGTCCTTGCGCAGCAGCGGCGCGGCGATGATGACCTTGCCCACTTGCAGCGCCGCCACGACGCCCGCGCCCACGATGGCCAGCACCGCGCCCCAATGCTGCTGTCCGGCGGCGCCTTCCGCCCCTTCAACTTTGTCCATCCCGCCCTCGCTCTCGCCAAGATTCCGGCATCATGCCGCGCAAAACCGATCCTGCGAAGTGATAACCTTTTGACGTTCTTGATCGAATCAATAGATCAATCGCCCATGATCGATGCGCTCACCCTCGACCAACTGCGGGTATTTGCCGCCGTCGCAGATACCGGCAGCTTTCGCGCCGCCGCCCGACGTCTGTCGCGCGTGCAATCCGCGGTCAGCCACGCCATCGCCAACATGGAGGCGCAACTGGGTGTGCCGCTGTTCGACCGCGCCGGCCATCGGCCCGTCATGACGCCGCAGGGACAGGCCCTGCTTGCCAACGCCCGCGACATCCTGCTGCGGGTCGATGCGATGCGGGCCCGTGCGCAGGGCCTGGGCGAAGGCGTGGAACTGGAACTCTCGCTGGTGGTGGATACGCTCTTTCCGATCGAACGGGCCGGCGCGGCGCTGAACCACATGCGCGCGGCGTATCCCTCGGTGGCGATGCGCGTGTCGGTGCTGCCCCTGGGCGGGCCGGTCGAAGCGTTGCTGGCCGGCACGCACACGCTGGGCATTCTTGCGGGCGAGCATTTCCGGCATCCACGCATTGCGGTGCAGGCGCTTGGCGCCATCCAGATGGTGGCCGTCGTCGGCGCTTCGCATCCCCTGGCGCAGACCGCGCACGCCGGCCGGGCGCTTAACGCGGCGGACCTGGCGGATCACCTGCAGATCGTGCAATCCGATCCCTCGCCGCTGTCGGAAGGCCGCGACTTTGCCGTGCTGTCGCCCCAGACTTGCCGCGTCAGCGCCCAGGACACCAAGCACGCGCTGATTCTGTCCGGCTTGGGCTGGGGCCGGCTGCCGCTCTGGCAGGTGGAGCGCGACCTGGCCGAGGGCCGCTTGTTGCGCGTACCCGCCGCCAGCCTGGGCCGCGACAGCCAGATCACCACCGAAACCTATCTGGCGCACCGCATCGACCGGCCGTTGGGGCCGGCCGCGCGCACGCTGGCCGCGGCGCTGCACGCCGGCATTCACCCCTGAGCCTTGGGCGGTTGCGCGTAGCTCACACCCATGCCCGCGCGCACGTCGTTTTGGATGCCATACGGCGCGATGGGATACCGCAGGCCATTGGCCGCTAGCGCCTTCATGCCTTCGATGGCAATCGGCAGATAACGGGGAGGCAGCGCCATGAGCATTTCGTCGTCGGGCACGCCGCCGTAGCGGCGCTCGGCAAAACAGGGCAAGGACAGGCTTGGCTCGCCGGTGGCAAGCGCCCTGCCCCAGGAATCCGCACAGGCCGTTTCCCCCACGACGCTCCAGTCAAAGCGCCGGTAGTTCTTCCATTGCAGGCCGTTGATCAGGATGATCATCTGGCCGGGGGTGGCGTACACGAGGCAGATGTCCGGCGGGTCGAGGCGCCCGTTCGCCAGGGGCGATACGACCATGGCGCGGTACTTGCCCGCCGGCACACAGGTCAGCGCCTCCTGGCGGGCGCGGGCATCGGCTTCGGTCGCGTGCCAGACGCCCACATATTCCTTGCCGCGCTTCCAGTCTTCGTCCTGCGGCCCCAGCCCGATGACGGCGCGGCATTGCGCGCCGACCAGATCGTCGCCCGTGATGCCGACCGTCCAGCCCAGCCGCGCCGCCATGCCCACGATCTGGTCCGTGGTGTGCGTGGCCTTGGGCCGGCGCAGGCCCTTTACACCCGCCATGTCGGCTTCGCGCTCGTAGAGCTTCATGCCGATGACGGTGGTCTTCAGCCGCAGCAGCCGGTTCAGGTCGTCGACCAGCGATGCCCAGTCGAGCGGGGTTTCCTGCCTTGTCTCTTCCATGTTCGTCCTTTGGACTGTTGTAGGCGGTCAAGACTACAACGCGTCAGGCGAACCCGTCGATGCCTCGCATCAGCGCCGCCGCCATGCGCGGCTGGCGCAGTTGGTCCAGCCACCAGCGCAGCGCCCGCCCGTCGTGATCGCCGCGCCACGCCAGGTACAGCAGGTTGGGCTCGCGCGGCGTCTCGGTGGCGATTTCCACCAGTTCGCCCCGCGCCAGCAGCGACGCGGCGCGGTGCCGCGGCACCCAGCCCACGCCCAGGCCTTCGCGTTGCGCCAGGATCTTGGCGCGCATGCTGGGCACGGCCAGCGTCGCCTGCCCGCCAACCTTGCCGTAACCGCGCGCCGACGAGCCGCGCGCCGTGTCGGCCACGACAACGGCGCGATGCTGCTGAATCTGGTCCTGACGAAGCGGCGCCTTGGACTTGGCCAGGGGATGCCGCGGAGACACGGCAAACAGCCATTCCATCTCGCCCAACGCCGCCCATTGCAGGTTCGGCATGGTCTGCGGCTCGTTGGTCGCGCCCACGATCAGGTCTGCCCGCCCCTCACGAAGCGCTTCCCAAGTGCCGCCCAGCACCTCGTGCGTAAAGCGCAGCCTGACGCCCGAATCCAGCTTGTCGAAGGCCTGGACCAGCGGCGCCATCAGTTCGAATTCCAGGATCTCGTCGCTGACGATATGCAGGCGGTCTTCCCAGCCGCTGGCCACCTGGCGCACGCGCTGCGTCAGCCGGCTGACATCCTGCGCCAGCCGCGCGGCTTCGTCCGCCAGCAGCTGGCCGGCGGGCGTCAACTGCAACCGATAGCCGCGGCGGTCGAACAACAGGGCATCGAAGCGCTCCTCCAGCTGCCGCGCGGCGTGCGACACGGAAGACGGGGCCTTGCCCAGCCGGGCAGCCGCCCGGGACAGGCTGCCGCTGTCGCGGATGGTTTCCAGCAGCGCCAGTTCATTGGGAGTCAGCATATCGGGATCCACCTCTCGGGCTACACATTCCGGGCCAAACATGTTCGATACGATCGAACATGTTCATGCGTCAGATCGTACGACAAACCCCCAGGCAAGGCGCAACATGGCTACACCTCACCTCCACACCAAAGGAACCCGTCATGAACCGCTTTGAACAAAAGACCGTCCTGGTCACCGGTGGCACCAGCGGCATCGGCCTCGCTGCCGCCCAAGCCTTCGCCGCCGAAGGCGCCCGCGTCATCGTCACCGGACGCGACACCGAGGCGCTGGAAAAGACCCGCGCCACCTTGGGCGGCAACGCGCTCGCCATCCAGAACACCGCCGGCGCACCCGGTGCGGCCGCCGCCCTGGCCGACGCCCTGGCATCGGCGGGCGTGCGCCTGGATGCCGTCTTCGTCAATGCGGGCATCGCCAAGTTCGCCACGCTGGCCGACGCCACCGAAGACCTGTGGGATCAGACGTTCGACACCAACGTCAAGGGCGTGTTCTTCCAGCTGCAAGCGCTGGACCCCTTGCTCAACGCGGGCGCGTCCATCGTGCTCAACGGATCCATCAACGCCCATATCGGCATGCCGTCATCGTCGATCTATGCGGCCAGCAAGGCCGCGCTGATCTCGCTGGCAAAAACGCTGTCGGCCGAATGGCTGCCGCGCGGCATCCGGGTCAACGTCGTCAGCCCCGGGCCGGTCGCCACGCCGATCTACGGCAAGCTGGGCCTGGACGCCGCCACGCTGGAGAAGACCGCCGCCAGCATCCAGGGGCAGATTCCGCTGGGCCGCTTCGGCACGCCCCAGGAGATCGCCGCAACGGTCCTGCACCTGGCCGCGCGCGAATCGGCCTTCATCGTCGGCACGGAGATCATTGCCGACGGCGGCATGAGCCAGCTTTGAGCCGCAGCCGGGCCGATGGCCGGGCGGTGCTAGGATGCGCACATGACTTCCATCCTGCATGCCCACCCCATCGACCCCGCTGTCCGCGAACGCGTCATGGCCACCCTGCAAGACATCGAACGGCGCCACGACGTGCGCGTGCTGCTCGCCTGCGAGTCCGGCAGCCGCGGCTGGGGCTTTGCCTCGCCCGACAGCGACTACGACGTGCGCTTTCTGTACGTGCACAAGCTGGACTGGTATCTGCGCGTGGCGCCGCAACGCGACGTGATCGAGCTGCCCATCGACGACGAACTGGACGTCTCGGGCTGGGAGCTGCGCAAGTCCCTGCAGCTCTTGCGTGGCTCAAACCCCACGCTTTTCGAGTGGCTGGATTCGCCCATCATCTATCGCCAGGACGACGCCGTGAGCGCGTGGCTGCGGCATTTTCGCAGCGCGTACTTTTCCAACACCAAGGGCCGCTGGCATTACGTGTCGATGGCGGGCCGCAACTTCCGCGAATCCCTGCAGGGCGACACCGTTCGCTTAAAAAAATACCTGTACGTGCTGCGCCCCGTGCTGGCCGCCCAATGGATCGACAGCGGCCGCGGCGTTCCGCCGATGCGCTTCGCCGATCTGGCCGACGTCATCATCACCGACGCCGCGCTGCGCGCCGAAGTCAACGAACTGCTGGCCATCAAGATGGCGGCGGACGAAGCCGAGCACGGCCCGCGCTTTCCGCTGATCCACGCGTATCTGGAATCGACCCTGGCCGAACTGGAAAAGGCGCCCTACTTCGACCGGCCGGATGGCCAGACCGAGACACTGGACCGGTTTTTGTATGAGGTCGTCACGGGTGCGCCGCTGACGTATTGAGGGGCCGCGGCGTGGGTGTCAGACACCTTTTCAACTTTGAGATACCGTTTCGCATGATTGGGCCGTTGACCCGCCAACCACGGATGTCCTCCGCTTTGCCGCGACTGCCCTCCTTGCCGTGCGCGGACGCGATTGACGTATCATCGTCGCCCCCTCCTCTTTGATGGAACGATTCCGCATGTCCGACACCACCGCGCCCTTCGACGTCCAGACTTATATCGCCCAAAGCCTGGAAGGCATGCAGGCCGCCACGGCGGCGCATTGCGCGACCTGGCATCTGGACGAGGCCGAGCAATGGTCGGTGGACATGGATAGCGGGCTGATCGTGTTCCAGCTTCCGGGTGGCGTCGTCGCCACCGCGCCGGTGCAGATCATCGGCACGTCCAACAGCGAAGACGGCAGTTTCCTGTGGGGCTGGGACCATCCGTCCGTGCCTGCTGAGCTGGCCGAGCACGCGCAACTGGCGCAGGCCTTCGGACGTGCGCATGGGCTGCAGGCCTACACCACGCGCAAGGTCGATTGCGACGATGCCCAGGCCTGGGCGTTCACTGCTGTGGCGATGCGTCTGGGTGAAGCCTCCGGCACGTATCGCGCGCAGGCGTCAGAGACGGCGCATGTGTGGATGACGTTCGGCAACGTGTCGCTGTCAAAGGCGGAAGGCGAATGACCGTGGCGTCAGGGGCCGTCGGCCTGTTGCTGGCCGTTGCCCTTTGTGCGCTGGTGCATGTGACGGTGATGGCCTTCGCGGGTCGCTCGCTTGGCGTGGCGCTGGATGAGCTGTCGTTCGGGCTGGGGCCGCGGCTATTGCGGATGGGAAGGGTCAGCATTCGGCTGCTGCCTATCGGCGGCGCGGTCCGTTTCCAGACGGCGGGCGCTACGATGCCGGCGGATGGCACGATGCCGTCGGACGTCGACATGCAGTCAGAAGTCGCAGCGCCGACGGCCGCCACGATGCCGGCAGACGAAGCGGACGTTGACCCGCGCCACCTGGAAGCGCAGCCCCTCTGGGCGCAAATGCTCATCGGTGTTTCCGGCTGCCTCGCGCTGATCGCGCTGGCGTATGCGCTGCTGGGCCGCATGGCGAGCGCTCAGGCGCTGGTGGATGGATTTGCAAACATCGTCAGCGGCGCGCTGTCGCCGCTGCACACGGCGCAGGCGCTGCTGGCCCGTATGGATGCCGCCGCGCACGGCCTGTCAGTCCCCACGTTGCTGGGCCTGACCGCCGCCACGACGGCGGCACTTAACCTAATGCCTTTGCCGGGCGCGAACGGCGGCTATCTGCTGGGCGCGCTGGGGAAAAGCGCTGGCTTGAGCAAGCACTGGCCGGCCTCCCTCACGCAACTCTTGCTGCTGGCTTATGTGGCGCTGGCGGCGTCCTGGCTGGTCGCGGCGGTGGTTTATCTCAGCAGCGGAGTCTGACACCCACGTGGAAGCAGGTGTCTGACACCCCCGCGAGAAGGCCGTCAATTTGAGACGGTATCTCATGGGTGTCCGACACCGTCTCCATTTGCGACGGCATCTAATGAGCGAGACACCGTCGCGTCTTACCGATACAGCACCGTCGGCAGCCACATGCCGATCGCCGGGAACATATACAGCAGGAAGATCGCGACCACCTGGATGCCCATGAACGGCATCATGCCCAGGAAGATCTGGTTCAGCGTCACGTGCGGCGGCGACACGCCCTTCAGGTAGAAGGCCGACATGGCCACCGGCGGCGACAGGAACGCCGTCTGCAGGTTCAGCGCCACGAGCAGGCCAAAGAACAATGGATCGATGCCGAAGGAATTGAGCAGCGGCACGAAGATCGGCATGAAGATCACGATGATCTCGGTCCACTCCAGCGGCCAGCCGAGCAGGAAGATGATGATCTGCGCCAGCAGCAGGAACTGGATCGGCGTCAATCCCAACGACAGCACCCATTCCTCGATGATGCGCTGGCCGCCCAGCAGCGCGAACGCCGCTGAAAAAATCGACGAGCCCACGAACAGCCAGCAGACCATCGCGGTGGTCTTGGCCGTCAGGAACACCGATTCGCGCAGCACTGGCAGATTCAGCCTGCGATACGCCAGTGCCAGCAGCGCGCCGCCCATCGCGCCCATGGCGGCGGCCTCGCTGGGCGTGGCCAGGCCGAAGCCGATCGAGCCCAGCACGGCGGCGATCATCACCGCCAGCGGGAAGAACGACGCCATCAGCATCTTGAAGATTTCCAGCCGCGCCCACGTCAACGCGGCGTAAAACACCGCCAGCATCACCGCGCAGACGGCGGCGAAGATCCAGAACCCGGTAGGTGCGGGCTTGCGGGCATCGGCCGTGTCGGATGCGGCCTGCTGCGCGGGCGCCGCGGCGCCTGCCGGCGGTTGGGCAGCGGGCGTGCCCGGCGGCTCGCTCAAGCCCGACGCCGCGGGCGCGCTTCCCGTGGGTTCGGCCAGCTCATTGGACGGCGGTTCAGGCAGGTCGTTGGACGGCGGCTCGGCCAGCCCGTCGACGGGCGGTTCGCTCAAGCCGGAGCCGGAATCGAAGCCGCCGGAGCCCAGTTGCAGTTCGGCCGGAATCTCGTACTCGACAGCAGGCTTGGTCAGTGCATGATGCACCACTGCCAGCATCAACACCGTGACCAACAACGGCGTCAATGCCATCGCCATGTTGCGCGTCAGATATCCAAACGACACCGCGCTGTTGCGCCGGCCCTTGAACAGGGCGGCCAGCATGCCCGACACGGCGCGCGTGTAGGGGCCAGCCGCCAGAGCGGCCGAGCCAGGCGACAGCGGCACGCCGCGCTCACTTTCGGGCAGCGGCGGCGCCATGTCGGGCCGCACCTTGGCCACGATGATCACGTACAACATGTACAGGAAGGCCAGCAGGATCCCGGGAAACAGCGCGCCGGCATACAGCTGCACCACCGACACGCCCGTGGTGGCGCCATACACGATCAGCATCACCGACGGCGGCAGCAGGATGCCCAGGCAGCCGCCCGCCGTGATGGAACCGGCCGTCAGGCGCACGCTGTAGCCCGCCTTCAACATGGCCGGCATCGCCAGCAGCCCCATCAGCGTGACCACCGCCCCCACGATGCCCGTCGCGGTCGCGAAGATGGCGCAGGTGGCCAGCGTGGCCACTGCCAGCGCGCCCGGCAGCCGCGCCAGTGCCAGGTGCATCGACCGGAACAGCTTTTCGATCAGGTTGGCGCGTTCGACCAGATAGCCCATGAACACGAACAGCGGAATCGAGATCAGCGAATCGTTCGTCATCGTGGCGTACGTGCGCTGCACCATCAGGTCCAGCGTCTGGCCAATGGATCTCCCCGGATCCGAACTCTGCATGTAATACGCCAGAAACGTGAACAGCACGCCCATGCCCA
>CBHWAL010000010.1:0-20833 GCA_966111495.1 uncultured Achromobacter sp.
CTTGATCAGCGGTGTGGTCGTCACGGAATCGGTGTTCAACCTGCCCGGGCTGGGCCGGCTGGTTGTCGAGTCCGTGCTGGCCCGGGATTATCCGCTCATCCAGGGGCTGATCCTGCTGTTCTCGCTGGTCTATATCGGCGTGAACCTGACCATCGACGTCCTGTATTCGGTGTTCGATCCGCGCATCCGTTACTGAAGGAATCCGCATGTCCACTTCCATACACTCGATCTCGGGTGGGACGGGCGTCGCCCCGGCCGCCCGCAAACCGCCCCGGTCGGCGCTGGTCCGCACGCTGACCACCTGGCCGGTCATGGCCGCGCTGGTCATGCTGGCGGTCATCGTGCTGGCCGCCGTCTCGGCGAATCTGCTGGGGCTGGCCGATCCGATGGCCATCAACCCCATGCAGCGCCTGAAAGGCTTTTCCGCCGAGCATTGGTTCGGCACCGACGCCTACGGGCGAGACGTGCTGTCGCGCGTGATCCACGGCGCGCGCATCTCGCTGATGATCGGCGCGGGTACAGCCATCGCGGCGCTGATACCCGGGCTGGTGTTGGGCGTGATCGCCGGCTACTTTCGCGCGGCGGACATGGTCATCATGCGGATCATGGACGGCATCATGTCCGTGCCCAGCATCCTGCTGGCCATCGCGCTGGTCGCCGTCACCGGCGCCAGCCTGCTGACGGTGCTGATCGCGATTGCCGTGCCGGAGTTTCCGCGAGTGGTGCGCCTGGTGCGCGGACTGATCCTCAGCCTGCGCGACGAGCCCTATGTGGAGGCCGCCATCTCGCTTGGCACGCCGACGCGGGTGTTGATGATGCGCCATCTGGTGCCCAACACGGTGGCGCCGCTGATAGTGCAGGGCACCTTCATCTTTGCGTCTGCCATGCTGTCCGAAGCGGTCATGAGCTTCCTGGGCGTGGGCATGCCGCCGGAGGTTCCGTCCTGGGGCAACGTCATCGCCGAGGGTCGCATGTATTTCCAGGTCCGACCCGAGCTGATCCTGCTGCCGGGTCTGTTTCTGGCGCTGACGGTGCTCAGCGTGAATATGCTGGGCGACGCGATGCGCGACGCCCTTGATCCCAAGATGGCGCGGAGGGTCTGACATGAACGAATCCACAATGCCGGTCTTGCAGGTGCAGAACCTGTCGGTGCAGTTGGTGGGCGCGCCTGGCGACGAACCGCGCCACGTGGTTGAGGGCATCAGCTTCGACATTCGCGCCGGCGAAACCTTGTGCGTCGTCGGCGAGTCCGGGTCGGGCAAGTCGGTCACGTCGTTTTCGGTGATGGGCCTTCTGGCGCCGGATGCGCTCAAGCCCAGCGCGGGCCGCATTCTGTTGGATGGCGAGGACGTGCTGACCTGCACGCCGGAGCGGCTGCGGGAACTGCGCGCCACGCGCATGTCCATGGTCTTTCAAGAACCCATGACGGCGCTGAACCCCGTGCGCACGGTGGGCTGGCAGATCGACGAGGTGCTGCGCACGCACAGCGACATGGATGCTGCCGCCCGCAAGCGCAAGATACTGGACATGCTGGAATCGGTACGGCTGCCGGATGTGGAGCGCATCTATCAGTCATACCCGCACCAGCTTTCCGGCGGGCAGCGCCAGCGCATCGTGATCTGCATGGCGCTGATCCTGAATCCCAAGCTGCTCATCGCCGACGAGCCGACCACCGCGTTGGATGTGACGACGCAAAAGCAGATCCTGGCGCTGATTCTGGAACTGCAGAAATCGCACAACACGGCCGTGCTGTTCATCACGCACGACTTCGGTGTGGTGGCGGAAATTGCCGACCGCATCGCGGTGATGAACCGCGGGCGTCTGGTGGAAGTGGGCACGCGCGACGAAATTCTGGCTCGCCCGAAAGAGGCCTACACCCGCATGCTGGTGTCATCGGTCCCCGGCCTGGCGCCGCAGGCAAGGCAGGCGCCTGAAGGCGAGCCGGTGCTGGTTGTGAAAAACCTGCAGAAGACCTATGCCGAGCGCGGATTTTTCAAGGCCAAGCGCACGGTGCATGCGGTCAAAGACGTCAGCTTTACGCTGCGCAAGAAGGAAATCGTCGGCGTTGTTGGCGAGTCGGGGTCAGGAAAATCCACGTTGGCGCGCTGCATTGCGCGGCTGATTGATCCGAGTGCTGGCAGCGTGCGGCTGGACGGCACGGAAATCGCCACCGCCACCAAGCGCGCATTCCATCCGGTGCGCAAGCGTATCCAGGTCGTGTTCCAGGATCCGTACCGGTCGCTCAATGCGCGCATCCGGGTGGGCGATTCCATTGTCGAAGGCATGCGCAATTTTGGCGTGCCGGAAGACGAGGCGCGGATGCGGGCTATCGAGCTGCTCGACATCGTCGGCTTAAGTGCGGAAACGATGGACCGCTACCCCCATCAGTTCTCGGGCGGGCAACGCCAGCGCATCTGCATCGCCCGGGCCTTGGCCCTGCGGCCCGATATCCTGATCGCCGACGAGGCTGTGTCGGCGTTGGACGGTTCTGTGCAAGCGCAGGTGCTGGAGCTGATCGAAGACATTCGCGCGCGCACCGATACCGCGGTGCTGTTCATCACCCACGACCTGCGCGTGGCGGCGCAGATCTGCGATTCGATTGTGGTGATGAAGTCGGGGCAGATTGTCGAGGCCGGGGATGCTGCCGCGGTGCTGACTCAGCCGCAGGACGGCTACACGCGCCAGTTGCTGGAGGCGGCCCCGGGCAGGCATTGGGATTTCAAGCGGTTCCGGCCGGCGGAGGCGGCGTTGCAGTAGTAAGGCGTGACACGCCGGCGCGGCTAGCCAGCGTGCGATGGGTCCAGTGGCTGCACCGCCAGCCGCAATCCCATCGACTTAAGGATGGCTGTCAGGTTGCTGAGCGTTGGGTTGCCGCTTGGAGACAATGTGCGATATAGCTGGGTCGGATTCAACTTCGCTCGTTTTTGGCCACGGACTGATCCGCGCCAAAGGCGAGCGATAACTGACGCAGGGCAATCAGCAGCTCGGCCCGATCGCCATCTTTCAGAACGCTGTCCAGAATGTCCGCCGCGAGGTCCGGGTCGTTGCGGTACAGCGCCGTCATCGCCTCGTCGTGTGATGTGCTTTTCATGATGCCCATGTGCAATCTGTGCGGTTGCGGTTAATGCGTTAGGTATAGATCCGTTCTATGCGAACGGCTACTCATTGCTTGATGAAAATTTGGCGACCCATCCAGCGGCTTTCCATCAAACGAAAAGGGGCGTCCCGCAGGACGCCCCTTCATTCAAAACCAGGATTCAAACCCAGGCCAATCCATCAAGCCTCGATCCGCTCCACCTTCCCAACCAGCAGGATGTAAGACAGCGCGCCCAGCAACGCCAGCGACGACACGTAGACGATCGCCGGGGCAAAGCTGTCCTTGGACACCAGCAAGCCGATGACGATGGGCGTGCAGATCGACGACAGGTTGCCGACGAAATTGAACACGCCGCCGGTCAGGCCCAGGAGGCGCACCGGCGCCAGCGTGGACACGAGTGACCACGTGATCGACGCCAGGCCGTTGCCGAAGAACGCCACAGCGAGGAAGAAGATGACCCACGGCGTGGAGTCCGTGAAGTTCGCGCCGATCATGGACGTGGAGATCAACAGGCCCAGGATGATGGGCAGCTTGCGCGCCATGCCGACGGTGGCGCCGCGGCGGATCAGGAAGTCGGACAGCACCCCCGAGCACAGCACGCCGACGAAGGCGGCCAGGAACGGCACCGACGCCAGGAAGCCGGACTTGATGAAGTCCATGCCGCGATACTTGACCAGATACGTGGGGAACCAGGTCAGGAAGAACCACAGCGTGGAGGTCAGGCAGAACTGGCCGAGGTACACGCCCCACAGCTTGCGCTTGCTCATGACCAGACCCAGGTCGTTCCAGTTGAACGGGGCCTTCTTTTCGCGCACGCGCGTGTCCAGATCGACGACGCCGCCGCCTTGCTGGATCAGCTCGATTTCCGCCGCGTTGGCGCCCTTGAACTGGCGCGGTTCGCGGTAGATCATGAACCACAGCACGCCCCAGATGATGCCCAGGAGGCCGGTGCTGACGAACACCATGTGCCAGCCGTAGTGGTGCTGCAGCCAGGCCAGCACCGGCGTCAGGAACGCCAGGCCGACAAACTGGCCTGACGTGTAGAAGCCGATGGCGGTGGCGCGTTCGCGTTCGGGGAACCAGGTCGTGACGACGCGGTTGTTGATGGGGTAGGCGGGGGCTTCCAGCGCGCCCACGGCCAGGCGCAGGACGAACAGGATGACGAAGCTGCCGGCAAAACCCATGAAGAACGTGGCCGCGGACCACAGGATCAGCGCGGCGGCGTACAGCACGCGGGGGGACACGCGGTCCACCAGCCAGCCGCCGGGAATCTGCATGGCGGCGTAGGTCCAGCCGAAGGCCGACAGGATCAGGCCTTCATGCCAGGTGTCCAGGCCGAACTCGTCCTTGAGGGCGGGGGCGGCGATGGACAGGTTGCTGCGGTCCAGGTAGTTGATGACGACGGTGATGAACAGCATCACCATGATGATGTAGCGGCTGCGGGTCGGGCGCTGAGCGCCTTGCAGGCCGGCTTGGGCGGCGGTGGACAATGGAGTCTCCTCTCTCTTTTATCGGCTTACCATTCGGCGAAGCTGCCGTCGGCGTGACGCCAGATGGGGTTGCGCCAGCGGTGGCCCACTGCGGCGCGTTCCTTGACGTATTCCTCGTTCACTTCGATGCCCAGGCCCGGCCCTTGCGGGATCGCAACCATGCCGTCCTCGTACGCGAAGACCTCGCGGTTGCTGACGTAGTCGAGCAAGTCATTGGCGGCGTTGTAGTGGATGCCCAGGCTCTGTTCCTGGATGAACGCGTTGTAGCAGCCGGCGTCGATCTGCAGGCAGGTGGCCAGCGCGATGGGGCCGAGCGGGCAGTGCAGGGCCAGCGCGACGTCATAGGCTTCCGCCATTGCCGCGATCTTGCGGGTCTCGGTGATGCCGCCGGCGTGCGAGGGGTCGGGCTGGATGATGTCGACGTAGCCTTCGGACAGCACGCGCTTGAAGTCCCAGCGCGAGAACAGGCGCTCGCCCAGCGCGATCGGCGTGGACGTCAGCGGCGCCAGTTCCTTCAGCGCTTCGTAGTGTTCGCTCAGCACGGGCTCTTCGATGAACATGAGCTTGAACGGATCAAGTTCCTTCATCAGCACCTTGGCCATGGGCTTGTGGACGCGGCCGTGGAAGTCCACGCCGATGCCCACGTTCGGGCCGACGGCGTCGCGCACGGCGGCCACGTTCTCCAGGCACTTTTCCACCTTGTCGAACGAATCGATGTATTGCAGCTCTTCGGTGCCGTTCATCTTGACGGCGGTGAAGCCGCGCTCAACAGCGCTCTTGGCTGCCGCTGCGGTGTCGGCGGGACGGTCGCCGCCAATCCACGAGTACACGCGGATGCGGTCGCGCACGTTGCCGCCCAGGAGTTGCGACACGGGTACGCCAAGGTGCTTGCCCTTGATGTCCCACAGCGCCTGGTCGATGCCGGCCAGCGCGCTCATGTGGATGGCGCCGCCACGGTAGAAGCCGCCGCGGTACAGGACCGTCCAGTGGTCTTCGATGTTGCGGGGATCCTTGCCGATCAGGTAGTCGGACAGTTCTTCGACGGCGGCCGCGACCGAGTGCGCGCGGCCTTCGACGACAGGTTCACCCCAGCCGACGATGCCTTCGTCCGTTTCAATCTTCAGGAAGCACCACCGGGGCGGCACGATGTAGGTGGTGAGCTTGGTGATCTTCATGCTTGTGTCTCCTGGGCAGGATAGGCGCGTTGCCAGGCCGCGACGAAAGCGCGGGCGTTCTGGCCGGTTGCTTCGGCCGACAGGCCGGGTTTGTACAAGGCGGAGCCCAGGCCGAAGCCGCTGGCGCCCGCCTGGGCGTAATTCGAAAGGTTGTCGGGCGTGATGCCGCCCACGGGAACCAGTGCGATCGGCGGGCGCATCACCGCGCGCCAGGCCTTGAGCACCGCCGGGCCGAGCTGCTCGGCCGGGAACATCTTCAGCACGTCGGCGCCTGCAGCCAGCGCCGCGAAGGCTTCGGTGGGCGTGGCGACGCCGGGGCAGGACGCCATGCCCAGCTTCTTGGCCTGGCGGATGACGGCCGGGTCGCTGTGCGGCATGACGATGAGTTCGCCGCCGGCCTGTTGGATGCGGGCGCAGTCGTCGGGATTGAGAACGGTGCCGGCGCCAATGAGGCAGTCGGTGGGCAGCGCGGCGCGCATGGCGCGAATGCTGTCCAGCGGATCCGGCGAGTTCAGCGGCACTTCGATCAGCCGAAAGCCCGCTTCGTACAGCGCCTGTCCGACGGGCTCGGCTTCGGCGGGCGTGATGCCGCGCAGGATGGCGATCAGGCCGCAGTGGGCCATGGCGGTTTGCAGACCGGGATGGTTCATCGGAGATTCCTAGGCGGAGAGCTGAGTGGAAGGGGAGACGAGCCCGGCGCAGATGGCCAGGTGCCACAGGCCGCGCTCGGTGGCGTTCTGCGCCTGCTCGGGCGCGCCCAGGCCGTAATGCTGCATGGCCAGGATGTAGCGCTTGCACAGCGCGGGCTCGCCGCACAGCACGATTCGGGGCAGTTCGCCCTGCTGGCGCAGCATCTCGGCCAGCGCGGCGACTTCGTGGCCGATCAAGAGGCCCGACAAGTAGTCGGCCTGGGACTCGGGCGCGAGTTCGCCGGTCAGGCCCAGCGCGCGCGTGCTGAAGATGGTGGACATCACGCCCGCCCGGCCGGCCGGCGCGCCCGCGACCTTCACGCCGCGCTCGAAGGCAGCCATGTCGGCATTGGGGGCGTCGGCCATGGTGCGGCCCAGAATGGTGTGGCCGCGCAGCGCCGCGTAGACCTCGCCGGTCATGAAGGTGTCGAAGTGGGTGACGCGGCCGCGGCGCGCGTTGACCCATTTGGAATGCGTGCCGGGCAACCCGATGAGCACGCTGTCGGCGTTGGCGCTGGCCTCGTCGGCCATCACGCCGAAGACCTGGGTCTCTTCGCCGCGCATCACGTTGGGCAGGCCGTGGCGCTGGATGAGGCCGGGCACGATGTGCACAGGCGTGCCGCCGGGGCGGTCCACCACGGTCAGCAGGGTGCCGATGCGTTCAAGTTCGACGGGCACGTCCAGGTAGGCGGCTTCCTTCCAACCCTGCGCGCTGCCGACCATGCCGCAGGCGATGACGGGCAGGGCGGGTTCGGCACGCAGCCAGTCGCCGCACGCCTGGTCAAAAGCCAGTTCAAAGCCGGACAGTGCCGTGGTGGCCGCACCGTCCTGCAGCGGCTGCGGCAGGCGCATGATGCCCCAGGGCAGATGGCGCGTGTCGAGCGTGCGGCCCGTGGCGTCCAGGCGGTAGGCGCGAAGTGAAGAGGTGCCCCAATCCAGCGCGATGAGAGCCGCACGGGCGGGCGATCCGGTATTCATCAGAGTCTGTCTCGTCTCTGTCCGCGCATCCGGCAGCCTTCGAGGCGCCGTAGTGGCGCGCGGGAGGGCGGAGAGGGCGCGGACCTTGTTGTCTGAAATCTGCCGTGCGCGCGCGGGAGACGCGCAGCGCATGACGGCAAAAATTCTAGTTCAGCGCTTGAAAAATCTCAAAATATAGAATTAAATCCCACATACAGGGAATACTAAGCCATCGCACCGCAACATGACCGCCACCACGCTGACCTCCGCGCAACCCGCCACGCTTGACCCCGATGCCGCCGCACCCGCCGGCACGCAAACGCTGATGCGCGGTCTTGCCGTGGTGCAGGCCGTGGCCGATGGCGCACGCGACCTGAAGGAGATCTGCGCGCGTATCGGCGTGGCGCGCAGCACCACGCACCGGCTCGCAAGTTGTCTGGTGCAGGAGCGCTACCTGCGTGCGCTGCCGGGCGTCGGCTATGTGCTGGGCCCCAAGCTGATCGAGCTGGGCTTTCAGGCGCGCGAGGCCTTTCCGCTGGCGACGCTGGCGCGTCCTTATCTGGACAGCCTGGCCGACATGACCGGCGACACGATTCACCTGGCGGTGCGCGACAGCAACGACGTGCTGTACCTGGAAAAGATTCCGGGCAAGAAAGGGTTGGAAATGCGTTCGCGCGTGGGGCACCGCATGCCGCTCGCCGCGACCGGCGTCGGCAAGGCGCTGCTGCTGGACGCGGACGAGCCGCAGTGGAAGGCGCTGCATCGCGTCGGCGCACCGGTGTCGTCACGCGCGCCCGGCGGGCAGCAAGGCTGGGAGGCGTTCCGCGACCGCATGCGCGACTACGCATCGCAGGGTTACGCGTTCGACCTGGAAGACAACGAACCCTCGATCCGCTGCGTGGCAGCGCCCGTGCGCGACGCCTCCAGCGGCATCGTCGCCGCGATCAGCGTGTCGAGCACCGTTCCCTATATGTCGCTGGAGCGAATGCGCGAGATGGTGCCGGTGGTGCAAGGCGCGGCCGCGGGGATTTCGGCCGAGATGGGATGGAAGGTCGAGCGCGGCTGAGGGTTGGCTGATGATCCCGGACCGCGTGGCCTTCGACACGCGTTCTTGAGCCGCTGGCGATCAGGCGGGCGCCACAAGCCGTCTGCATGCCGTGCAGCGCGACCGGGATGCCATTGATCTTGAATGTGGCGCTGCCCTGCACGATGGGAAAGACGCCCTTGCTCGTGGGGCAGGAGACCTGATGGCCGACGCCGGCCATGGGTCTGCCATTGAGGTTCGTGTGCGCGAAACCTTCCAGCACCGCCCCGCCATGGTCGGTGCTGTCGTCTTTGCGGATGATTTCTGGCATCTGGTTGTTGCCTCCGCTATAGCGCTTTGACCAGTCGCCAGGTGACTATTTGGCCGTTTACTTCCGGCAAGAGATCGTTGTGCATGAATGTCTTCCTGCCTTGTGAAGGCTCCTCTTCGCAGATCCAGATTCCTGGCCATGGGCACGGGGTGCCGGAGGGCATGCGCAGGAAGTGACGCTCGTCTGCTTTGACGTTGCCCGACTCGTCGATCACGGCCTTGATTTCCTGCTGCGTGTCGAAGCGACGCAGCCAGAGGTTGCTGGTCAGCGGATTGAAGCGGACCTCGCCGGCGATGGAACCGTAGTGCAACGAACCGATGTCCTGGACTCGCAATGAACGGATGGCGTTGTTGACCTTTACGTACAGTTCGGGAGTCGGGTCTGTCTCGGCTTTGCCTAGCGCGGGCCAATCACCGGCGCGGATGGCGGTGCCCCATTTGTAGGGGAGGAGCTCGATGCGATCGTCGTTGAGCTTGGCCTTCAGGTCCTCGGGTGTGCCCAAGGTGGCAATCCAGTGATGGGCCAGGAAGGTGTACCAATTGAGATTTTTGTAGCCGTCGCGCAGGTTTTTATCCCCGGTCGGTCCACAGAGGTCTACCCCTCGGTATGCCCAGGCTGTCTCGTGTTCAAGAGTCTGGTAGTCCTCCCAATCGTGACATTCCTGGATCCCGAGCCCGGCCGCGCCATGAAGAGGACGAAGCAATGCACAGCACTGCAACAGGAATTCCTCGAATCGGGCCTTGCCTTCTCCCACAAGCGCTTCAACAGGCAAGTACGCCCTTACCGTAGTGAGAGGTTTGTGAACTTGCTCATACCATCCGGCGGGTGAATAGACCCCAAACATATAGTCACTGACGTGCCCCAAACTTAATCGGGACATGCATTTGAACTCGACGACATCCATCGGGCTGGTGTCCACGATGTAGTTTCGATACGCTTCAAAGTCCATTTTGGCGAAGGGTCGGACGATCATGCGCTTATCTTCGCGATAACCGCCCTTGAGTTTGTCTCCATAGAGATCGTGGTAGAGCGAGAACGCCTCCGCGATGCCTTTGCGGCGAACCGGCAGATAGGCGTCAACGAGATGAAAGATGGCAACGATCCCGACTTGCTGAACGAGTAACGTGTTGTCGTCCTCATCCGCAAAGGTGAAGTACCAACGTTCGGCATTGAACTCATGGAAGAAATCAGTCATTTTTCCGTCTCCGGCGCGTCGGGCCAGAACAGATACAGTTGTTCCGTGCGCGGCTGGTTTCGTTGGCTGGCTTCCCATTCTTGATAGGCCTGCCATTGGCGTTGAAGTTCGGGAGTGAGTACAGGCGCGGAGCTTCCGTCTCGTGATTGTGCGTAGGCCGCAGCGGCTCCAGCTAAACCAGCTCCTCCGATGAGACGGCCCCAGCCGACAAGGCGGCCGTAGTGCACCACTCTTGGGCCGGCGCTTGCGGTCAGCGTTGAACCTGGGATCGCTGCACTGCCTCCAGCAACCGTTGCCATGCCGGTGCCGATACCCGCCGCACCAACAAATAAGAAGGGGGCGGCAAGCGAAATCTCAATTTGCGCTCGCGCCCGAGCGGCCTGCGCATTGGCCTCTCGCATGGCGGGGCTGGCGCTCATCATTGGAGATCCCGGAGGCGGCGGACTGACTTCAAGGACTTGCCGTGCAGCGTGGTGTTCTGCATCGATCAGCCCAACGACCAACCCGTGTGGATCGGCCGAAGCCCTTAAGGGGAGCGACATGACCTGTGACACGGGTTTGTAGACCGGTTCGTTCTGGGCAGCGGTCATCCATTCGCGCCGCTGGTGCTTGTCGGCGGTGTTGCATCGGTCCGTATGAAGCAAGCGGAACTTTTCGCTGGTGCCAGCTATATCTCGGTATGCTCTTCTTTGGTCATCGGAGAGCGAGTCCTTCCCAAACTTCATTTCAATCACACCAGCGAGATTAGGCTGACTGTATTGCGGCGCACCTCCCTTCGTGTGGTTGATAACCCGCACAACATCAGGAATCCGCATCGGGCTTTTTTGCACGACCTGGATATCCTGCCAAATCCCATTCTCGACATCTGGCGGCAACGGTACCGGAACCATCTCCTCAAGCTCATCCAAGCCCAACAGGTCCACAACCACCTCAACGCTGCTGTACTGCGGAAGCTGCCGGCTGCTGATCCGCTTGTATTGAGAGAGTGGAAAGGAGCTCGGCCGATGCGGCTGCTTTTTACTCATGATCGGCGCCGGCGGCGTCTTGGTCATGTCGTAGCCCACTTCGGCGCAATAGGGCCAGCGATACTCAAAGAGCTCGTTATCCGCCCGAATCATCAGCGCCACGGTCCGTTGATACATGGGCGCTTCATCGCTGGCGCGCCGGTACGGATTAGCGCTGGCATAGCGCGCCTTCTCGCACAGATACCAAAGATCAAGCGGATTGGTCACGGGTAGCACCTGGCCCGATGCGTCAGGTTTGGTTGAGCCCCGAGTACTCCCCCCGGGATTCTGCGGCCCGGGACGTACATTTTGGGTGGCCATGATTCAGCCTGTCTCCTAGGTTGGGTTGCGAAGAAAATCCAGCGAATAGCTGCCAGCGCCATCCCAATAGCTGGCGTCCAAAAGCAAAAGATCATCCGGATCCGGTATTGCCGAAGCCTCCAAAGGTTCGCTTGCGTCGCTGGTGATGACCTGCGTCCGGCCCTGCGCGTCAGTCCGTCCGCGCACGATGTCGCCGCTGGCGCGGACGATCTCGTACGCGTGATCCGGCAGAATTCGGTTCGTGCTTGCTTCGCGCAGCACGAAGAACTCTTCAAACGGACCGGGCAGGCCGGAGAATTGGCCCAGGGTGGGCACCGTCGTTGCCGGGCCGGTGAGGTTGTGGTCTGTGGCCTTGACGGTGAAGACGCCGGGCATGCCCATCTCGATGTTGCCGCCTGCCATCTTGATGTAGGCGCCGCCACACAACAGGGTGATGTGTTCTTCGGCGGACACCATGACATGGTTGTTGTTGGCGCGAACCTCGACGCTCTTGTCGGCGTCGATATGGATGCTGTTGTGTTGCGCCTGCAAGCGCAGCTGGCCCGTGTGCGCGATGTGGCGCATGTCTCCCCGTTGCGCGAAGGTGCCTAGGCCATTGCCCGCGTTGACGACCACGCGTTCGCCGGCCGTCAATTGCAGGTTTGCGTGGGCGACGGCATCCAGATGCTCGCCCGCGCCCAGCGCGATGGACAGGGGCGTTCCGGCAGCGATGCCGGCGGGGGCAGAGAGCGCCATGACAGGCGCCGTGCCTTCGCCAGTACCGCGGGTCTGGTCGTTGGCGCCATGGCCAAGGGCTCGCACCAACGCAGTCAGATCCCGGCGCGGCTCGGCGTCGTGAGGGGTGCCTTGATGTTCGCCAGCGTAGTTGCCCAGGCTGCGGGCTAGTTGTAGCGCTGCCTCCAGGACGGCCACGATTTCTTCGCGGTCCAGTTGGCCACCCTGGGCGTTGGCTTGCATTTCCGTGGTTAACAGCAGGCCTTGCGCGGCGCGCAGCGTCCCGTGCAAGTCTGTGCGCAGTTCGAAGCCTTCGCCCCGCGGCGCGCCACCGTTGGGTCTCGGATGGGTCAGGTAACCCAGGTGCAGGTGGCTCGCGCCATGATCGTTCATCAGCGCGGCGCTGATTTGCGATGGGGTGTCGTCCAGCCGCAATTCGCTGGCCCGCTTGCCCTTGTGTTCCTTGCTCTTGACCGTTGCCAGGTCTTTGAACTTTGGCAGTTCGTAAGGCGGCAACTGCAGGCGGTTGTAGGTCCGGCCCGTGATCACGGGCTGGTCGGGGTCGCCGTCGAAATACGAGACGATGACCTCCTGGCCGATGCGGGGGATGGCCATGTGGCCCCAGGTGGCGCCGGCGATGTTCTGGGACACACGGATCCAGCAGGAGCTGAACCCATCATGTTTTCCCACGCGGTCCCAGGGAATCTGGACCTTCACGCGTCCATATTCGTCGGTAAGGATTTCTTCGTTCGGCGGACCAACTACGACCGCGTTCTGCGGTCCATCAACATGTGGTCGGGGCAGCGGCTCGGCGCGCCACTCGGCGTCGTCCGGCACCAGCTCGGCTTCGTAGCGGTAGTGCGTGCCCGACAGTGATTCGGCACTCTCCTCGGCCTGGCTGGCGTGTTGCTTGCCCCGGTGGACGATACGCACCGGGCGCCAGCCGCGGTTTATGTCTTCGCGCGGGTGCCCGGCCAGCGTGAAGGAGATGCCCGGCTGCAATCGGGGATCGTCGCCTTCGACCAGCGCCATGCGCGCATCACGGCGATGGCCGCGCAGACGGTTCTCGGCGAAGGGCTTGCCAGCCTCGTCGAACTTGGCGCGCGCCGGATAGTTGTAGCGCTCGTATTTGCGGCCCTGGTGGTCCAGGTCTTGCCCGGCGCGGCTGTGCTGGTGTGCGTATCGCGGATGGTGGAAGGTGTAGTCGCGCTGCGTCTGGCGCGCGGTGCGCACGTTCTCGGTGTAGGCGAAGCGGCGCAGCGCGGGCTGCGGCTGGTCACCGCCGGGTGTGGGGTTGTACTGCACGGGTTCGTCGCCCACGCGGCCATGGATGAACAGGCGGTCGCTATGGACCAGCCGATGGCCTTCGGGGCTGTGGCGGAAGGAATAGAAGAAGCCTTCCTCGCGCATGATGCGCTCGACGAAATGATAGTCGGTGTCGCCCGCCTGCACGCAGTATTCGCGGGCCTGGTGCTCGGTGGTGTTGCGTTGCTCGTAGTCTTGGGTCAGACCGTGCGCCTTGAGCACCGCTTCGGCGATCTGCGGAACAGTGAGGGACTGAAAGATGCGCCAGTCGGCACTGAGCTTCAGGCGCGCCAGCCGCGGCTCGACCACTGCGCGGTAGCGGGTGCGGCGAAAGCCCGTGTCACCTTGAATGAACGACGACACCGCGCCGTGCACGTGGCGCACCGGGGTATCGCCCTGCCAGAGGGTGAGCAGCGCGGCGCGGTCCAGCACTTCGCCGAAGTCGATGGCAGCGTTGGCGCTGGCCAGGTCCACTTCAAGCAGGAAGGTCTCGGACAGGCCTTCTTGCAGCGTGAATTCGACAACCTCGAAGGATGTGTCGCCGACGGCAAAGGTGAAGCGAAGATCGGATTGAGTAGGCATGACGTGCTTTCTGCAGCGACAGACCTTTACCGCCACCGATGAGTGCCAAGTCCGCCTATAGGCAAGCGTCCGTCGCGACCAGAAGATCGCAATGGATGCGTATGGAGTACGCCTCCATTACGACATACCGATCCGCCTTTGGATACGAGACTGATCTTATATTTGCCGCAATTTCAACGCGGACGCAGGGCCAACGAGAGCGTTGGCCGCTTTCTGCAATATGGCATTGCAAACTGCGTATTTGACGTGGGGCAACACATCCCCTGCGCATGACGAAGGGTGTGCTCGGGCCGCCGCGATGCTCGATGGTCGGCAGCATCTCCAGCAGCACGTCCATATCCACTGGCTTGACCGGATGCGCATCGAAGCTGGCTTCCATCGACGCGCGGCGGCAGTCCCCCCGGCAGTGGGGGAATTGAAACGAGGCGCTCAGGGCAAGGGCCCTGGCGCCTCAGAGGGTTTCAATAATTGCGCGAATCCCGCAGAAGGAATGTTGCAATTTGTCCGGGCTGTGGCGGCGGGTGACCGCCCGCGCGGCTACTCGAGCGGCAGGGTCAGCACGCCTTGCGGGGCGGGGCGCATCATGACGCGCCGGTACCACGCGGCCAGCGCGGGCGTGTCGGGCCGCTCGATGGGCAGCGCCAGCCAGCGGTGCGCGGCCGCGACGAGCGCGATGTCGCCCATGGTGAGATGGCGGCCGGCGATGAACTCGCGGCCCTGCAGGGCCTGGTCCAGGATCAGCGCGCGGGCGTTTGAGCGCTTGACGGCGTTGTCGATGGCGGCCTTGTCACGCTTGGCTTCGGGCGTGCGGATCAGTCCCAGAAAGGCCGGGCCCATTGCGGGTTGCCATTCGGTCGCCTGCCAGTCCATCCAGCGGTCGGCGTCGGCGCGCAGGCAGACGTCTTCGGGCCACAGCGTGCCCGCGCCGTAGCGCGCCGCCAGGTAGCGGACGATGGCGTTGGATTCCCACAGGATAAAGCCACCATCGTCGATGACGGGAACCAGGCGATTCGGGTTGAGCTTGGCGGCGTACTCGTCCGTGTCGACCACGCCGAACGGGCCGCCGGCCTGGACAAAGGTGTGCGGCAAGGCCAGCTCGCGTACGGCTAGCATCACTTTCTGAACGTTGACGGAGGTCAGGCGTCCCCAGATCTTCAACATAGCCAATCCTTTTAAGGGTCAGGCCGGCGGCAGATGCCGCCGCGCAAAGCCGCTGTCGCGCCCAAAGCGCGTCCAGTCGAATGCCGGCCCGGGGTCGGTCTTGCGCCCCGGGGCGATATGTTCGTGTCCCTGGGCGGCAACCAGGGGATAGCGCGCGCGCAGGGTGTAGGTCAGCCGGCGCAGCGATGCGTACTGCTCGCCAGTGTAGGGCAGCGTGTCCGTGCCTTCCAGTTCGATGCCGATGGAAAAATCGTTGCAGCGCTCGCGGCCGGCAAAACGGGACACGCCAGCGTGCCAGGCGCGCTGGTCCGTGGAGACGAATTGCACGATGCGCCCGTCGCGGCGGATAAAAAAGTGCGCCGACACGCGCAAGCCGCGCAGGCGTTCCAGCCAGGGGTGCGCGCTGTAGTCGAGCGTGGTCAGGAAAAGGCCCGCGACCTCAGGTCCGCCAAACTGGCCCGGCGGCAGGCTGATGTTGTGCACGACCAGCAGCGAGACCTGCGCGTCCGCGGGGCGCGCGTCGCAGTTGGGCGAGCGCAGAAGGGAAACGCCCGGCGCCGGCGCCAGCCAGCCATGTCGATCCAGGAGCAAAGGCATAGGGGGAGAGACGGTCAGCGTTTGGCCGGACCCAGGCGGGCGTGGTCGGGGCTGCACCAGGTCTGGCCGTTCTGCAGCAGGGCCTCGGAGCGGGGCAGATGGATGCCGCAATGGGCGCAGCGCACCATGGATTCGATGGCGGGCGGGGGCTGCGCGGCCTGCGCCTTTTTCTTCTGGCCGCCGTGCGCGTCGGCCTGGCGCTGCGCGGCCATGCGGCCAGCAATGCGGGCGACAAACAGAACCACGATGATCAGAATGATCCAAAACAGCAACTTGCCCACGTCAGCCTCGATGCAGAATCATTTCCAGCACGAACCGGCTGCCGGTATAGGCCAGAATCAAAAAACCAAAACCCGTCAGGGTCCAACGCAGCGCGACGCGGCCGCGCCAGCCCCAGATATGCCGGCCGGCCAGCAGCACCCCGAAGGTCAGCCAGGACAGCAGGGTGAAAACAGTCTTGTGGTCGAACGGCAGGATCTTGCCAGTCAGCTTCATGGAGGCGACCGAGCCCGAGCCCACCGCCAGCGTCAACACGACAAAGCCGATCCAGATGATGCGGAAAAGGAGCTGCTCCTGCACCAGCAGCGGCGGCTGCGAATCGAGCACGCGACCGATGATGCTGCGTTCGGCGGGGGCGTCCAGGGGACGGTGCAGGTGGCGGTCCAGCAGGGCCATCATCATGGCGTGCAAGGCAGCGATGGTGATCAGGCCGTAGGCCGCCAGGGCGATCAAGAGGTGCACGCGCAGCCAGGGATCATCGGCATGGGGCACGAATTGCCCCTGCGGGAAGACGGCGGCAAGGCCGCTGGCGATGGCTGCGGCGGGCAACAGCAGCAACTGCAGGCCGTCGATGCGCACCAGCAGGCTTTCCAGCCAGAACACCACCATGCCCAGCCAGATGGCGGCGGACAGGGCCAGCGCCCACCCAATGAAAAGATGCTGGGATCCCAGCATCGATTGTTGCAGCCCGATTCCATGGAGAATCAGGGCGCCCAGCAGGCACAAACGGGCAATTCTGCCGGTCTGTTCCACTTCCCCGGCGCCGGCCAGGCGGATCCAAAGCGACCCCCCGAGCACCGCGTACGCCAAGGCAGCCGCTGTGTGAAATACAATGCCGAGTGACATAGAAACCGTTGTCTGGATGGGGCCTTGGGGTGCACGTCACCCGAAAGCGCAGAATCCGCGCCTGCGGCCACCGTTCAATCAACTAGTTTAAGCGGAAACGCCTCTCATGCTCGATAACCTAACTCAACGCCTGTCGCGCGTCGTCAAGACGCTGCGAGGGGAAGCCCGCCTGACCGAGGCCAACACGCAGGAGATGCTGCGCGAAGTGCGCATGGCGCTGCTCGAAGCCGACGTCGCGTTGCCGGTCGTTCGCGACTTTGTCGCGCGGGTGAAGGAAAAGGCGCTGGGCGAAGAAGTCGCCGGCAGCCTCAGCCCGGGCCAGGCCCTGGTCGGCGTCGTCAACAAGGAACTGACTGCCCTGATGGGCGGCGACCTGGGCGCGGACGCCAACGAACTGTCGCTGGCCGTCCAGCCGCCCGCCGTAATCCTGATGGCGGGCCTGCAGGGCGCCGGCAAGACCACCACCACCGGCAAGCTGGCGCGCTGGCTCAGCGAAGGGCAGCACACGCAGCACGGCCGCAAGACCGGCAAGAAAAAGGTGCTGGTGGTGTCCGCCGACGTGTACCGTCCGGCCGCAATCGACCAGTTAAAGAGCGTGGCCGCGCAGGTTGGCGTGGATTTCCTGCCGTCCGATCCCAGCCAGAAGCCCGAAGACATCGCGCGTGGCGCGGTCGATCACGCCCGCCGCCATCATTACGACGTGCTGATCCTGGACACGGCCGGCCGCCTGGGCATCGACGAGGCCATGATGCGCGAGATCCGCGCGCTGCATGACCTGGTCAAGCCGGTGGAAACGTTGTTCGTGGTGGACGCGATGCAGGGCCAGGACGCGGTCAACACCGCGCGCGCCTTTGCCGACGCGTTGCCCCTGACCGGCGTCGTTCTGACCAAGCTGGACGGCGACGCCCGCGGCGGCGCGGCCCTGTCGGTGCGCCACGTCACCGGCAAGCCGCTCCAGTTTGTCGGCGTGTCGGAAAAGCTGGATGGCCTCGAGCCTTTCTACCCCGACCGCATGGCGCAGCGCGTGCTGGGCATGGGCGACATCGTCTCGCTCGTGGAGCAGGCGCAGAAGAACATCGACATCGCCGAAGCGCAGAAGCTTGCGTCCAAGATCAAGTCGGGCAACAAGTTCGACCTGAACGACTTCCGCGATCAGCTTGGCCAGGTCAAGAAGCTGGGCGACATGGGCTCGCTGCTTGAAAAGCTGCCGGCTCAGTTCCAGCAGGCCGCCGGTCAGTTGCAGGGCGGGCAGGCGGAAAAGCAGCTTCGCCGCACCGAAGGCATCCTGAATTCGATGACGGCCGCCGAACGCGCCAAGCCCGAACTGATCAAGGCCTCGCGCAAGCGCCGCATCGCCGCGGGCTCCGGCGTGCCGGTTCAGGAGGTCAACCGCCTGCTGGCCCAGTTCGAGCAGATGCAAGGCATGATGAAGCAGATGAAAAAGGGCGGCATGGCCAAGATGATGCGCGCCATGGGCGGCATGAAGGGCCTGGGCCGGTTTGGAATGAAGTAGGGCCCCCACGCCGCACTCGCTTCGCTCGCTTGCTGCCCCCCCTTCGGGCGGCCGGGCGGCGGGGCGGCTTTTCTAGCATAGGCGGAGAAGACCGCACGAGCTACCAGGCCCCTCAACGATCCCCGCACCCAAAAAAATGGCCAGACATTGCGTCTGGCCAAGCAATCGCGGCAGGCAGGGGGCGCCGTGCCGCGACACAAGCCGGAGAACGCATGGGTGTCCTCCGGATTGTTGGAATTCGGTGCCGCTTACGACAGCGGCGGGATGCGCAGCACCTGGCCCGGGTAGATCTTGTCGGGGCTGGTGAGCATGGGCTTGTTGGCTTCGAAGATCAGGGTGTTCTTGGCGCCCTGGCCCTTGCCGTATTGCGCTTCGGCGATCTTCCACAGGTTGTCGCCCTTTTGCACGGTGTACATCTTGGCTTCCGGCGTGGCCTGTTTGACCTGCAGCTGGTTGTCCACCGCAGCCACGCCAACCGTGTTGCCCAGCGCCAGTGAAATCTTCTCGGCGTCTTCCGTGCTCAACGCCTGACCCGCGACCGTGACCTTGTCGCCGTCCACCGTGATTTGCAGGCCATCCGCGTTCAGGCCGTGCTTATCCAGCTCTTTCTTCAATTCCTCTGCCGTCGCGGCCTTGGCCTCGCTGGCGCCGAAGAGCTTTTCTCCAACGTCCTTGATGAAATTGAGCAGACCCATAGCGTTTCCTTTGTCGATATTGCGGTGAGAAAACCTGCGCGCCCCGAAGGCGCCGCCTCGTCAAGGCGGCGCGATAGAAACGATTATGACTCGCACATTTGCCCTACGACGAGGGGTTGTGGTGTAACAGGTTGCTAGCCTCTTGCCAGACTACGCAACAATGCTGGCACCTTCGCAGGACGTTGGTATCCGCGGGTGTAGGCCGCCTCGTGCACGGGGCGGCATGCAAAAAGGCCGCTGAATGTCAGCGGCCTTCAAGGGGGTGTCGCGATGCGGCGCCAAGGCGCGGCGATGGCGGTTATTTAGCCGCCGCCCACCGCGACCACGATCTCGATCTGGTCGCCGTCGGACAGCGCCGTCTGCGCGTGCTGGCTCTTGGGCACGATTTCGCCGTTGCGTTCGACCGCCACGCGCTTGCCCGCGTAGCCCAGCGTTTCGAGCAATTCGTTGACCGTGGTGTCCAGCGGGAACTCGCGGGCGTCTCCGTTCAGGGTGATGTGCATGACAGGGCTCCTCACTATTTGGCGTAGGCGTCGGTGGCGGCGATCAGGCGCGCCAGCGTGCCGGGTTCGTCGAAGGCATGGCCGGCATCGGGGACCAGGTGAAACTGCGCTTCCGGCCACGCGCGGTGCAGGTCCCACGCGGTGCGCGCGGGCGTGCAGACGTCGTAGCGGCCCTGCACGATGGTGCCGGGGATGCCGCGCAGCTTCTGCGCGTCGCGGATCAACTGGCCTTCTTCCATGAAGCCGGCATTGCAGAAATAGTGGTTTTCGATGCGAGCAAACGCCAGCGCCGCGCGGTCCGCGGCATGGCTTTGCTGATGGCGCGGGCTGGGCAGCAGCGTGATCGTGCTGTCTTCCCATTTGCTCCAGGCCTTGGCGGCGCGCAGTTGCTCGACGGGGTCGTTGCCCGTCAGGCGCTTGTGGTACGCGGTGACCAGGTCGCCGCGTTCGGCCTCGGGGATCGGCGCCAGGTACTCTTCCCAACGGTCGGGAAACAGCCACGACGCGCCTTCCTGGTAGAACCATTGGATCTCGGCGCGCCGCAGGCCGAAAATGCCGCGCAGCACCAGCTCGCTGGTGTGTGCCGGGTGCGTCTCGGAATAGGCCAGTCCCAGCGTCGACCCCCAGGACCCACCAAATACCAGCCACTTCTCGGCGCCCATGACTTCGGTGCGCAGGCGTTCGATGTCGGCGACCAGATGCCAGGTGGTGTTGTTGTCCAGGCTGGCGTGGGGTTGCGAACGGCCGCAGCCGCGCTGATCAAAGAGCAGCACGTTGTAGCGTTGCGGATCGAACAACTGCCGATGCACGGGCGAGCAGCCGCTGCCGGGCCCGCCATGCAGGAAGACGGCGGGCTTGCCGTTGGGGTTGCCGCACATTTCCCAATAGATCTGGTGACCGTCTCCGGTATCCAGCATGCCTTGACGGTAGGGTTCGATCGGCGGATAGAGCATCAGGCGGCTCGCTTGAAGATCAGGTCCCAGACGCCGTGGCCCAGGCGCAGGCCGCGTGTCTCGAATTTGGTGAGGGGGCGGTAATCGGGGCGCGGCGCGTAGCCGTCGACGGTGTTCTTCAGGAGCGGCTCGCCGCTCAGCACTTCCAGCATCTGCACCGCGTAGTCTTCCCAATCGGTGGCGCAGTGGATGTAGCCGCCGGGCGCGATGCGGCTGGCCAGCAAAGAGATGAACGCGGGCTGGATCAGGCGGCGCTTGTGATGGCGCTTCTTGGGCCACGGGTCCGGAAAGTAGATGTGCACGCCGGCCAGGGAATCGGGGGCGATCATGTCGCGCACCACTTCGACGGCGTCGTGCTGGATGATGCGCAGGTTCTGAATGCTGGAGTCTTCGATGCGGCGC
>CBHWAL010000011.1:0-20514 GCA_966111495.1 uncultured Achromobacter sp.
TCGACGCCGCGCTGGCGGCGGGCATCGTGCTGCCTTACAGCTGTCGCAACGGCGCGTGCTCCACCTGCAAGGGCAAAGTGGTGTCCGGGGAGTTCGACGCCGGCCAATACCCCGCGCAGATCCTGTCGCCGGAAGAACTGGCCGACGGCTACACGCTGTTCTGCCAGGCCCGGCCGGAATCCGACCTCGTGGTCGAATCCACCGAGGTCCGGCTGGCCAGCGACATCCAGATTCGCAAGCTGCCGTCGCGCGTCCAGACCCTGGAGCGCGTGGCCCCGGACGTCACGGTCTTGAAGCTGCAACTGCCGGCCTCCGAGCAGTTCCGCTATTACGCCGGACAATACGTCGAAATCATCCTGAAGGACGGCCGCCGCCGCAGCTACTCGATGGCCGGCGCACCGCACACCGGCAGCCCCCTTGAATTGCACATCCGGCACATGCCGGGCGGACTCTTCACCGATCACGTGTTCGGCGCCGGCGACACGCAGATGAAGGAACGCGAGATCCTGCGCCTGGAAGGACCCTTCGGATCGTTCTTCCTGCGCGAAGACAGCGACAAGCCGATCGTTCTGCTGGCCAGCGGCACGGGCTTCGCGCCGGTCAAGGCCATCGTCGAACACATGATTCACAAGAACATCAGCCGGCCCGTCGTGCTGTACTGGGGCGGCCGCCGTCCGCAGGACCTCTACATGGACGCGCTGGCGCAGTCCTGGTCCGCGCAGCTGCCCAACTTCAGCTACGTGCCGGTCGTGTCCAACTCCGTGCAGGAAGACAACTGGACCGGCCGCACGGGCTTTGTCCACGAAGCCGTGATGCACGACATCGCGGACCTTTCCGGACACCAGGTCTATGCCTGCGGCACGCCGCTGATGGTCGATGCGGCCCGCCGCGAGTTCAGCGCGCAGAACGGTCTGCCGCCGGAAGAGTTCTACGCGGATGCCTTCACGTCAGAGGCCGATCTGGCGAAGGCCGGGTCTTAAGTAATATGTTTTTTTATTACTTAGGCGGCTGCAAAACGACAAGGTAAACTGCTTTGGCAGCGGCCTGCCGGGGCACGCGGACATCGGGTCCGCGCACGCAACCCGCATGCAAGGAGCGATGCGGGCATGAAAGTAGCGGTATTGGGTAGCGGCATTATCGGCATTTCCAGCGCCTGGTGGCTCAGCCAGGCGGGTCATGACGTCGTGGTCATAGACCGCTGCACCGGTCCCGCCCAGGAAACCAGCCTTGCCAATGGCGCGCAGATTTCCGTCTCCTACGCGGAACCCTGGGCCAATCCCCAGGCGCCGCTGAAGCTGCTCAAGTGGATGTTCCGCGACGACGCGCCGCTGTTGTTCCGGCCGCAGCTCGACTGGCGGCAGTGGATGTGGGGTCTGGCGTTCCTGCGCGAATGCCTGCCAGGCCGGCTGGCTCCCAACATCCGGGCCATGGTCCGCATGGCCGAATACAGCCGCGCCACGCTGCGCGGCATGCGCGCCGAGCTGGGCATCCAGTACGACCACCTTGAACGCGGCATCCTGAATTTCTATCGCGACCCCCACGAATTCGAAAACTCGCAGCGCGCCGCCGGCCTGATGCGCGACTTCGGCGTCGAACGCCGCGTCGTGACCGCCGACGAAGTCATCGCCATCGAGCCTGCACTGGCGCCGCATCGCGCCACGATCGTGGGCGGCGACTACACGCCCGAGGACGAAAGCGGGGACGTACACCTGTTTACCGCCGCGCTGGCTCAGCTCTGCGAGCGCGCGGGCGTCGAATTCCGCTACAGCACGCGCGCGACCCGGCTGCTGACCATGGGCGGGGCCGTCACGGGTGTCGAACTCATCGAGCCCGACGGCCGCTATGCCACCGTCTCGGCCGACGCCTATGTCGTCGCCATGGGCAGCTTCAGCCCCGCGATGCTGCGTCCCCTCGGCATTCCGTGCAATGTGTATCCGGCAAAGGGCTATTCGGCCACGTTCCCGGTACTGAATCCGGGTGCGACCCCCACCGTCAGCCTTACCGACAGCAGCCACAAGATTGTCTTCTCGCGTCTTGGCAACCGGCTGCGCATGGCAGGCACGGCGGAACTATCCGGCTATTCGCGCAGCCTGAATACCGGCCGTTGCGAGGCCCTGACCCGCCTCGCCAAAGAACTCTTTCCCGACGCGCTCGATTTCGAGCGCGTCAGCTATTGGTCGGGCTTGCGCCCGTCCACTCCCTCGAACGTGCCCATCATCGGCCGCAGCCGTATTCCGAATTTGTATATCAATACCGGACACGGTACGCTTGGCTGGACGATGGGTGTTGGCTCGGGCCGGGCATTGGCCGATCTGCTCAGTGGACGGCGGCCAGAACCGGAATTCCCTTTTCTTGGTCTGTGAACCTATGAAGAAACTGCAATTGGCGGGCGTTGCCCGCGCGATGTTCGCCAGCCGGCGTGCATGGGTGTTTGGCGCCGCGATGGCGATGGCTGGCGTGGCAAACGCCGCGCCCGTCGAAATCCAGGTCTGGCACACCCTGACAGATGCAAACAAGGCCGAGTTCGAAAAGCTCGCCAAGCAATACAACAAGGAACAGGACGACGTCAAAGTGACGCTGCGCGGCTTCGCGTCGCCGAACGCCCTCGAGCAAGAGGCAGTGTCCGCGGTCAAGGCCAAGAAGGGCCCGAACCTGCTGCAACTGTCCGATAACCACTCGCCTGAAGTCGTGGCCCAGCACAAAGCCGTGCTGCCGCTCTACGAACTGCTGGCCAAGTATCCGATCAAGGACCTGAACTGGTTCGTGCCGGCCACCAGCAGCTTCACCCGCGACAGCAAGGGCCGTCTGCTGGCCTTCCCGTGGATGGCCGAAGTGCCGGTGATGTTCTACAACACCGCCGCCTACAAGAAGGCCGGTCTCGATCCCAACAAGCCCGCACGCACCTGGACCGGGCTGCAGGCCGAACTCCTGAAGCTGCGCGACGTGGCCGATATCGACTGCCCCTACGCGTCCAGCGATCAGGTCGCGGTCCACCTCGAGAACCTGGCTCCGATCAACAACCAGCTGTTCACCAGCAACAATAATGGCCTGGACGCGGTCACCAAGAAGTCCGCCGCGCCCGCCATGCAGTTCGACACGCTGTACATGCGCCACATCTCGCTGATGGTCAGCTGGAAGCGCTCGCTGCTGTTCACGGCATACTCCGGCGACAACGCCTCCGACAAGCTGTTCGCCAAGGGCGAATGCGCCGTGCTGACGGCCAATTCGGGCGCGTTTGGCCAGTTCCTCGCCACCAAGTCGCTGTCCTTCGGCGTCTCGCCGCTGCCTTACTACGAGCAAGCCACCAAGGAGGGCGGCAAGCCCTTCGTCAGCGGCTCCGCGCTGTGGGCCCTTGAAGGCCATCCGCAGGCACAGGAAAAGGCCACCGCGCAGTTCCTGGCGTGGCTGTCCAAGCCGGTCGTCGCCGCCGAATGGCATCAGCGCACGGGCTACCTGCCGCTGACCGAAGCCGCCTTCCGCGCCTCCGACGTGTCGTTCTACAGCAAGATCCCGGGCGCGCAGGCTGTAGTGGCCTCGATGAGCGCCAAGCCGGTCCAGAACAGCCGTGGTTTCCGCATGGCCAACTACGAGCGCATCGAACCCGTGCTGAACAAGGAACTCACCGATGCCTTCGATGGCAAGGTGCCGCCCGTTTCCGCGCTGAACAACGCCGCCGCCCAGGCGCGCACGATCGCCACGCAGCGCTGATCGCACCCAATAGCGGCGCGCTCCCGCAGCGCCGCGCAGCATGAAAAAGCCTGGTCTTCGGACCGGGCTTTTTGTTTTCTTGATTCGATCCGCACAGGGTGGATGAATCCGTCCGTGCGTACATGCCAGTCTGGCGGCGCCATCGGCGCTCGGCCACCATGCCGTTCAAGCGTGTCGCTTCCGATGCGCGCTTTGTTCGCGGTGAGGCATGGTACGAATCTTCTTTCTGGCGGCCGGGCTGTCTTGCCTTGGCGCATGCACGTGGTCGGGGCCCGGCCCTGGCTCCCCCTCCTGGCAGGCGGCCAACCCGCCTTCGCACGGGTTCCGGTTCGACTGGCAACTGTCCGGCGATCCCGCCGTCGCGCCGCTGCAGGTCTTCGACGACGGGCGCGAAACCTGGCTGCAGTTCCTGCCGGGTCAGCCGTTGCCGGCCATCTTCGCTGCAGGCGATGGCGGTGAACACCCGTTGCCCTATGTGCGGCGCGACCCTTATGTGGTGGTTGCCGGCGCATGGAAAGCGCTGAGCTTTCGCGGTGGCAGGCTGACCGCTCGGGCGCAGCGCGCGCATGTTGCGGCGGACGGTCCGGCGCACTTGACCCAATCCGTCTCGAGAACGGTGCAGACCTCGGCGCCTGCCATGGATGCATCGCAACGCGCGCGGGCGGATTCCACCGCACATACCAAGCTCGTTGCTGACACGGCGCCGCACTCGGAAGCGGGCGCGCTGGACGGCGCCAAAGCGCCGGGCCGTCATGCCGCGCCGCCCGCCACGCACGCGGGCGCCGCGTCCGCCGACACGCCCATTGCCACGCAGGCCGCCCTGTTCCGTGCAGCGCCGCCCGACGCCACGCTGCGCGCCGTCCTGGCCCGCTGGGCCGACACCGCCGGCTGGACATTCCAACCGCAGCATTGGGCGGTGGACGTCGATATCCCGTTGGCCGCCACGGCCGAATTTTCCGGCGACTTCAAGACGGCGGTGCGCGGCCTGCTCGGCGCCACCGAGCTGGCCGACCGGCCGTTGCAACCGTGTTTCTACGGCAATCGCGTCCTGCGTGTCGTGCCGATTGCGCAATCGTGCTCACGCGCGGCCACGCCCAAAGGAGCCGCGGCATGACATTCCGTCTGATTGCTTGCGCCACGCGCTCCCCAACCTCCAGAACGCTTGCCTGCGCTGCGCTCTCGTGCGTCATCGCTGGCTGCTCGGTGTCCGAGCAGGTCACGGACATGCGCCGCGCGGCCAGCGGCAGGCATGCCGACGCCACCGCCCGCCATCAGACCTTTGCTGACGGTTTGTCCGACCGCCAGGCGCGCATCGCCGCGCAGGAAGTCTCCACGCCCTGGCTGGCGGGCAAGCCGCAGCCGCTTGCGCGCGAGGTCGCGCTGCCCCCCGCATTGCGTGAAAACGTCAAAACCACACTCATGCTGGCCGACGACGCGGACCTTCCCACGCTGGCACAGCGCCTGACTGCCGCCACCGGCATCGCGGTGCGGGTGCGCCCCGACGCGCTGCTTCCCCACGACCAATTCCTGCCGCGCCTGGCCGTCAGCGGCGCGGTGGCCCTTGCCGCGCCGGTGCGCATCGAGGTGCGCGCGGATCCACAGCCGCTCGCCGATCTGCTGGACGCGCTGGCCGCGCGTTTTTCGGTGCACTGGCGTTATGAACACAACGCGCTCGAGTTCTACCGCACCGAAACACGCGTTTTCGATCTGCGCGCCCTGACGCTCGCCAGCAAGGTGGACGTGCGGCTTGGCCGCTCCGGCAGCGCGGAAGGCGAGGGCTTTGAAAGCACCTCCAACACGACGCTGTCCGCGGGCGAGCACAACGCGCTGGCCATCCTTCGTGCAAACGTCCTGCCTTTCCTCACGCGATCCGGTGTCATTGCAGAGCCGGTGGAAGGCGCGGCCGCGCTCGTGGTCACCGATACGCCCGACGCGCTGGACCGGGTCGCGCGCTATCTGGAACGCGAGAACAAGGCGCTGACCCGCCGCGTTCGCCTGCTTTTCGAGGAAATCACGCTTATCGCCAACTCGGAAGCCGCGGGCGGCCTTGACTGGAATGCCGTCTATGCGGCGGCGGGCGCCACGGCGCGGCTGGCCATGCCCGGCGTGCCGGCCACCGGCGCGGGGCTGCTTGAAGCCGCCTCGGGCGCGGGGCCATTTCAGGGATCGCAAGCCATTGTGTCCGCCCTCAGCGCCATGGGCGCGGTCGTGCGGCACAGCAAGATTCCGGTCCTGACCTTGAACCGCCGCCCGGTCTCGCATGCCGTCAGGACCACGTTCTCCTACATTGACCGCGTGCAAAGCACCGCCATGCCCGGCATGACCGCCACCGGCGCAAACGGTTCATTGCCCGCGGTCTCCATCAGCCAGAAAGAAGAAACCGTCGGCTCGTTCCTTACCTTGGTGCCGGACATCCAGGAAGACGGGCAGATCCTGCTGTCCATCGCGTACGACAACGCCGTCGCGCAACCTCTGAAAACAATCACCTTCGGCGAAAGCGCCAATCAGGTCCAGGTGCAGCAGATCACGGTCGATGGCAGCGGCACGGTGCAGCAGATCGAGCTTCGGCCGGGCCAGCCCATGATCGTGGCAGGCTTTGACCGCACCCAGGACCAGCACGATCGCCAACGTCTGGCGCCCGGACTGCCGCTGCTTGCGGGTGGTCTGGATAGAGCCGCCACCGAACGCCACACGACGCTGATCCTCGTGACGGCCCAGGTCGAGGAAGGGTACTGATTGTGAACCGGGCTCCTCAACTCTTGCTAATCGAATGCCCGGGCGCCGAGCGGGTGCTGGCGTTCGGCCTGCGCTGGTTTGCGCTTATTGGTTCAAACGTCCCCAAGCTCGCGCGGTCACGCGGTCGACGCCTGCGGGCCACGCATTACGTGGTGGGCGGATCACCCGCGATGGTAGCGGGCTATGGGCGCGCCCGCTCCGGTAGCGGGCGTTGGCGGCTCACGCGCCGCGCCGGCGCATCGGCGGCGACGCCGCCGCAATCGGCCGCGCAATTGTTTGCCTTGCTGTACCCCGAGGGAGGCCATAGTCTCGTTCGCCTGCCGGATGGGCGCCATTGGCTTGTCGCTGCGCATGGCGGCGCGGTCCTGTCGCAGACCGACCGGGTATTCGGTTCGCTTGACGACGCGCAGCAGGAACAGCGGGCGTTGCTCGCGCAACGTACATCCTTGAAGGAACACGCCCCGGACCAGGTGTGGACGGCATTGGCGCAGGCCGTGGATGCCGGCGCCGCGCTGAATCCGCTGCCCTCGCGCTGGGCAGAGTTGCCTGCCGCACTGCGCCTCTTTCTGGCCTGCATCGGGTTTGCCGCCGTGGCGCCTTCGCTATGGAATGCCGGCGTCAGCGCCTTATCGCGCAAACCCGCTGCGCCGCCGGCGCCCGTTGCGGCTCGTGACCCGATGGCCGATGCCTACGAGCGAATCTTGCGCGCAACGACCGTCCATCCGCCAACGGCGCTGACGCGCCTGCTCGCCAGCGTGGCTGCGCTGCCGGTGCAGGTGCAAGGCTGGGCCTTGCGCCGCGCGCACTGCGATGCCGGACCGCAGCAATGGGACTGCGCGGCCGTATATGCAAGGGTTCACCCGCTGGCCACCAACCACGGCCTGCATGCGTTGCTTCCAGCCGGTTGGCAGGTGTCGTTCAAGCCGCTCGAAGAAGCCACACTGGCGTGGCGCGTGGGATCCGCTCCGATCCAGGTGGCCGACATGACGTTGCCGTCGTCGCTGCACGTGGACACGCGGGTGGCGGGCGGACTGCAAGGGCTGCGCGCGGCATTCGCTTCCGTCGCGCTATCGCCTTCCGTGCCCCTCATGGCGCACGTGCCGCGTCAGGTTGCAGCCCAGCAGTCGGCTCAACCTGCGGCGGCCGGGCAAGAAGCGGCGGCAGTGCAGGGCAATCCCGTGGCGTTAAGCATGCCCGTCGTCCGGCGGCGCAGCCTAATCTTGCATGGGCCATTGCGCTCCATGGCGTTGATGCCGGGGCCAGTATCCGCGGCCCGTTGGTCGCGCCTCGTGGTGAACGTGCAGGCGCAACCGCGGCCCAGTCTCGTCGCCAGTGCGCTCGTTGCCGAATTGCAGGGGGAACTTTATGAACAGGAATGAGCTTGGCATCCCGCGCCAGCGCGCGGCCGGGAGAATGCTTGCCGCTATCGCACTGAGCGCCGCGGCGGTATCGGCAGGTCATGCCCACCCCGCCGATCAGGCGTCCGCGCCGCAACCTTGGCCGGATGTGGAGACCGTGCGCACGTTGTTGCGCGCGGATGCGGCTGCCGCCTTGTCCGGCTGCCGGGCGCCGGGCCTTTGCACCGTTGGCGAAGGGAACGGCGCCGCGATGCCGCCCGCCGGGCGCGCGGCGGACGACATCCGAGTGACCGCGATATTCGGCACGGCGCGCAGCTTGAGCGTGGACATCGTGGTCAACGGCACGGTGCAGCGCTACCGGGCCGGTCGCGCCGATCCCGTGGCAGGAGGCGTCATGGCCGCACCGTATCGCCTGGTGGCCATCGACGGCGCCTGCGTGCGCCTGCAGCGCGAAGGCAGCGACCTGACCACGTGCCTGGACGCCGGGGGCGCACATCCATGACGACGCAGACCCTGCCCATCGCGGGCGCGCCCGCTCGCCCGCCCGAACTGCATACGCCCGAAGACATCGCGGGCATGGATCCGGCCTTCGTGCGCGCGCTGGGCCGTCAGTTCGACCTGGCGGCGCTGGCCGGACGCCTGTGCCCGGTCCTGCTTGAAGGCGGCGAGGCCGCGATCTTCGCCGTCAAGGAATACACCGTCGGCGACCAGGTCGACGAGGTCGAACGCATGGTCAAGGCGGCCGGTTACCGCATGGCGCGCCCCGCGCGATACGTCGTTCCGGCGCCGCTCCTGCTGATGATCGCGCGCGGCCAATACACGGCGCCCGGCCCGGGACGCACGGCCCGGTCCAACCCGGCTGAGCGCGCCTCGGCGCTCGCCGCGCTGTTTCTCGACATCGTCCGCTGGGGCGTGCTGCAGGGCGCTAGCGATGTCCATATCAACGTGGACCAGCGGCGCGCCGCCGGCGACATCCGCTACACCATCCACGGCGAATACGTCGGCTCGGATCGTTTCGCAGGCCTGTCCAGCGCCACGTTGCTCGAGGTCCTGGCCGTGGCATGGATGGACGTGCGTGGCGGCAACGGTGCCGTGTTCGATCCGGCGCTTGAGCAGCAGGGACGCATTTCGCTGACGTTGGACGGCGCGCCCATCGTGCTGCGCTGGGCCTCGCTGGCCGCGGACGCGGGACCTTCGGTGTGCCTGCGGATCCTGCGGCTGGATGCAACCGTCAACGGCGACCTTCTGGCGTTGGGATACTTGCCTGGACAGGCCGAAACCCTGTTGCGGGCGCGCGAGCGCGAGGGCGGGGCCATCGTGCTGGCGGGCGTGGTGGGTTCGGGCAAGTCCACCACCATTGCCACGCTGATGCGCGGCATCGCGCCCACGCGCAAGGTCATCACACTGGAAGACCCGGTGGAATATCACATCGGCAATGCGCTGCAGAACACGCTGACGGGCGCGCTGGCGGACGCGGCGTGGCCCACGCTGGACGCCAAGCTCAAGACCATCAAGCGCTCGGCAATGAACGACCTGCTGATCGGCGAAATTCGCGACACGCAGACCGGCCGCGCGTTCATGGACCTCGCGAGTTCGGGTGTCAGCCTGTACGCCACCACGCACGCCGGATCGGCCGCGATGATTCCCGAGCGCCTGGCCTCCGATGCGATCGGGGTGTCGCGCGAATTTCTCGCGTCGCCCGGCATCCTGAAGCTGCTCATCTATCAGACGCTGTTGCCTCGCCTGTGTCCCGGCTGCGCGCTGTCCGTCGACAGCCTGTGGTCGGGCTTGCACGCGCGGCAGGCGCAAGCATGGGACTGGCGCGGCTGGGTTCGCGGCTTGCAGGATGCCTTCGATCTGCATCCCGAATCGCTCAGGGTCAGAAATGAAGCCGGCTGTCCCGCGTGCCGACGCGACCACATGCCGGAACTCAACGGAACCGCGGGGCGCTGTGTCGCCGCCGAAATGATCGAGCCCGATCGTGTGCAGGGTTTTCTCGAGCAGGTGCGGCAGCGCGACAACCACGGACTGAAGCAACAGTTCCAGCCTGCCTCGGGTAGCGCCTGGCGAGAGGCCGCCACCCGCGGCGCGCGGGCGCTCGATTGCGCGCTATACCGAGCCCATCTCGGCGAAATCGATCCACGCACACTGTTGCGCCGGTTCGAGCTGCCTGTCGTGCCGAACATGCGCGCGGCCATGTCTGGCGGAGCACACCATGGCTGATCTCGCGCCGCGCTTTTCGCGCGGTTCTTCGCGGTCGGTTGGTGTGTGCCGGTTGCGGCTGGACGCGCTGTGCTTTCGCTCGCAGCGCGCGGATTACTACGAATTTCTGGCGGATGTCGTCGAAGGCACGCAAGGGCGAAAGAGCCTGCGCGACATCTTCGAGGACGACGCTAGCCGGTACGGGCCGGACACGGTTCGAGGACGCCTCTGCCAGCACTGGGCCACCGCGTATCTGGGCGCGGGCGGCGACCTGGGCGTCGCCTGGTCCGACACGCTGCCGCACAACGAATGCCTGCTGCTCAGTTGCGTGCAGCAAGAGGGCGGCGACCTGGCCGCGGCGTTGCGCGATCTGGCGCGCGCCGTCAGGCTGGCGTCCGAGGCCTGGGCGGCATTGCTGTCCGCGGCCGTCACGGGTGTCGTTGCCGCCATCGTGGCCTTCGCGTTGCTGTGCGCCATCCCGTTTTTCAGCGTGCCCCGGTTGCAGCAGGTATTCCAGGCCGTGCCTGCCGAAGATTACGCGCCGCTCACGCGTGGGTTGTTTACGTTGGCGGGGGGCCTGAAGCAGTGGCTTGCGCTGTGGGTCGTCCTGATATTCGGCGCGGTCATGCTCGCCCTCTGGTCGCTGGCGCACTTCACGGGCGATCTTCGCGCCGTGCTGGACCGCTGGCTGCTCTGGCGGCTGTACCGCGATTTCCAAGCCATCCGCTTTCTGTCGCTGCTAGCCGTGCTCATCAGGCAGCACGGCGCGGCCGACACGCGCTTGCGCCGCGCGCTGTCCGTGCAGGCTCGCGACGCATCGCCGTGGCTGCTCTCGCACCTGCAGGCCATGCTGGGCCGTATCGACGGGGGAGCCAGCGGCGCGGAAATCTTTGGCACCGGACTGTTGGATTCCCAGACGTGGTGGTACATGGCCGACCTGATGGACGCGCTCGGGGTCGAGCCGGGCCTGGCGCGCGTGCGCCAGCGCGTCGAGGTCCGCCTGCTGGCGCGCGTGCGGCGCCAGGCGCTCGTGCTGCGCTGGTCCTTGCTGATCGTGTCCTTGTCCACGGTGCTGGGCATCACGCTGTGGCATTACGCAGTGATAGACGAGCTGCGCCAGGCGCTGACCAATTTCTATGCCAGCCAGTAGTGGACCGCGGGTTGGCGGCAACGGCGCGGTTCGCTGCGCACTTTAATCAATGAGGATATTCATGAAAGCAGTCAGTCTGTCTCGATCCTTTGGTGGGAATCAGCGCGGGTTTTCGTTGATGGAGGTGTCTATCGTCACGGCCATCGTCCTGCTCATCGCCATCGTCGGCATCCCCGCCATCGGCGGTTATGTCATCGAAAACAAGGTGCCCAAGGTCGGCGAAGAATTGCAGCGGTTCATCGCCAGCATGAAGATCAACGCGCAAGGCGGCGGCGTGACGCCCTACACGGGGCTGGACACCGGCGGGCTGGCCAATGCGCTGCGCGACTCCTCGGTGCTTTCGGTGCAGGGCACGGGCGCCGCGGCAAGCGTGGCCCACGGACTGGGCGGTTCCGGCACCGGCGGCAGTGGCGTGGTCCAGGTCGAACCCGCGTCCGTCGACGGTGCGGGCATGGGCTCCGCATTCACGCTGACCCTCACCAACGTCAGCCACGCCGCCTGCCCGGCGCTCGCGTCCGTCCTGCAGCGAGTGTCCGAAATCATCTCCATCAGCGGCAGTAGCGGCGCCAAGGTCGTCAAGGATTCGATTACCAATCCCGCGACGCCATACCGCGCCGCGCAGGCCCAGGCGCAGTGCAGCCAGGGCGATGTCAACACTTTTGTTTTCACCGCACGATGAGCGCGACCCTTAGCAACTGGGGCGTCCGGGCTTACCATCGGCGTCCACCCGCTGTCCGCTTGCGGCATGCCGGTTTTTCGCTCGTTGGAATGGCCCTGGCGCTGGCCATCACCACTGCCGTTGCCATCTGGGCGTCCAACGAAGTCGTCCACGCCATCGAGGCATCCGCGGCCCGCGCATCGGGCGTTTGGCTGACGCAGATCCGGCTGGCGGTGACGGACGTGCTGTCCCGGCATTCCGAGGCGCTGTCCAAGGGGGATCCTCCTGGGGACAGCCAGGGGCAGCCGCTGTTCGGCGATGCCCTGCGGCCCACGCTTGCCGAGCTTCGCGTTCAGGGCCACCTGCCAGCGGACTTTCCCGACCGGTCGGCGCTGGGTTTTGGCGCGGACATCCGGCTCCTGCGCAGCCAGACCTGCCCCGACGAGCCTTGCCGGATCGACGGCGTCGTCGCTGCCGACAAGCCGCTCCTGAAAAAGGGGACGCAATTGACGGACGAGGTTGCCATGGCGTCGGTCATTGCGTCCGCGGGCGGATATGGCGGGGCCGTGTGGCCGCAAGCACCATCCCAACTGCGCGGCGCCGCCTATGCGTTTCCCAACCCCCTGACGGCCGACGCGCCCGCGTATCCGCCCGGCACGCTTGCTCTGTGGGCGGGCGCCGGGGCCGGGCAGCCTGACATGAGCGGCTTTGTGAAGATGCGCGACACCCGCGATCCGGACCTGCAAGGCAAGCTCTCTGTCGCGGGAAATGTGGACGCGGGGGGTTACGTCACCGTCGGGGCGCGGGAAATTCCTGGCCATGCCTGCAGCGTCTCGGGTGGAACGCTGGCCACGTCGGCGGCCGGTCAGCTGCTTTCCTGCGAATCCGGCGTCTGGATGCAGGCGAGCGGAGGGTTTGGGGGAGCCTACAGCACCAACTCTCCGCTCGGCTGCTTCCATTACACAGGCTTGTCCACGGCCAATCCTCGCACGGGTCAGTGTTCCTGCCCGCCCGGCTATGCCGAAGTCATCGTGTCCGCTGGCGGCAAATGGACGGAAACCGAGGGCTGGACCACTGGCTTCGTTTGCGTCCGCTGATGGCCATCCCGCCCGCATTTCGCCCACATCCCGCGTAATCCCGCCAACCCTCTATAATTGGCGATTCGCCCTAAATTCTGCTTCATCCACGATGAAATCCTCCGAGATTCGCCAGCAGTTCCTGCAATTCTTCAAGTCCAAGGGACACACCATTGTTCCCTCGTCGTCGCTCGTCCCGGGCAACGACCCGACCCTGCTCTTCACCAATTCGGGCATGGTCCAGTTCAAGGACGTCTTCACGGGCAAGGAATCGCGGTCGTACACGCGTGCCACCTCGTCGCAGCGCAGCGTGCGCGCCGGGGGCAAGCACAACGACCTGGAGAACGTGGGCTACACCGCCCGCCACCACACGTTCTTCGAAATGCTGGGCAATTTCAGCTTTGGCGACTACTTCAAGCGCGACGCCATCCAGTACGCGTGGGAGCTGCTGACGCAGGTCTACAAGCTGCCGGCGGAAAAGCTCTGGGTGACGGTCTACCAGGAAGACGACGAGGCCTACGACATCTGGGCCAAGGAAGTGGGCGTGCCGGCCGAGCGCATCATCCGCATCGGCGACAACAAGGGCGCGCGCTATGCGTCCGACAACTTCTGGCAGATGGCGGACACCGGCCCGTGCGGTCCGTGCTCCGAAATCTTCTTTGACCACGGTCCCGAAATCTGGGGCGGCCCGCCGGGATCCCCCGAAGAAGACGGCGACCGCTACATCGAAATCTGGAACCTGGTGTTCATGCAGTTCGAACGCGACGCCGAAGGCAACATGCCGCGCCTGCCGCGTCCCTGTGTCGATACCGGCATGGGTCTGGAACGCATCGCCGCCGTCCTGCAGGGCGTGCATTCCAACTACGAAATCGATCTCTTCCAGCACCTGATCGCTGCCGCCGCGCGCGAAACCGGTATCAAGGACCTGGAAGACAACTCGCTCAAGGTCATCGCGGACCACATCCGCGCCTGCTCGTTCCTCATCGTCGACGGCGTGATCCCCAGCAACGAAGGCCGCGGCTACGTGCTGCGCCGCATCGTGCGCCGCGCGCTGCGCCACGGCTACAAGCTGGGCCAGACCAAGCCCTTCTTCCACCGCCTGGTGCCGGATCTCGTCGCCGAAATGGGCGAGGCCTATCCGGAACTGGCCTCCGTGGCCGACCGCGTGGCCCAGGTCCTCAAGCAGGAAGAAGAGCGCTTCGGCGAAACCCTCGAACACGGCATGCGCATCCTGGACACCGCCTTGGCCAACGTGCCCAAGGGCGGCGTGCTGGACGGCACCACGCTGTTCACGCTGTACGACACCTACGGCTTCCCCGTCGACCTCACGGCCGACATCTGCCGCGAACGCGAAGTCGACGTCGACATGGACGGCTACAACGTCGCCATGGAGCGCCAGCGCGACCAGGCCCGCGGCGCCGGCAAGTTCAAGATGGCCGAAGGCCTCAGCTACGAAGGCGCCGAAACGCGCTTCGAAGGCTACGAAAAGCTTGAACTGGACAACGTCAAGGTCACGGCCCTGTACGTGGACGGCACGCAAGTGCAGGAAGTCAAAGCCGGCCAGGGCGCCGTCGTCGTGCTGGACGCCACCCCGTTCTATGCGGAGTCGGGCGGTCAGGTGGGTGACACCGGCCTGCTCGAAGCCGATGGCGTGCGTTTCGCCGTCGCTGACACCCTCAAGATCCAGTCCGGCGTCTTCGGCCATCACGGCACGCTGGAATCCGGCTCGCTGGCCGTCGGCGACACCCTGCTGGCCCGCGTGGACGCCGTCCGCCGCGCCCGCACGGTGCGCAACCACTCGGCCACCCACCTGATGCACAAGGCGCTGCGCCAGGTGCTGGGCGCGCACGTGCAGCAGCGCGGCTCGCTCGTTGATCCCGACAAGACCCGTTTCGACTTCGCGCAGGATGCGCCGCTGACGGCAGAGCAGATCGCCCGCGTCGAAGCCATCGTCAACGCCGAAGTCCTGGCCAACCATCCCACCGTCGCCCAGGTCATGGGCTATGACGATGCGGTCAAGGGCGGCGCCATGGCGCTGTTCGGCGAAAAATACGGCGATACCGTGCGCGTGCTCGACATCGGTTTCTCGCGCGAACTCTGCGGCGGCACGCACGTCACCCGCACCGGCGACATCGGCTTGTTCAAGATCGTGTCCGAAGGCGGCGTGGCCGCGGGCGTGCGTCGCATTGAAGCCATCACCGGCGACAACGCGCTGGCCTGGGTGCAGAACCAGAACGCCTTGCTGGCCCAGGTCGCCGGCATGCTGCGCAGCACGCCCGCCGATCTGCCGGCGCGCATTGCGCAGGTGCAGGACCAGGTCAAGGCACTCGAAAAGGAACTTGAGCAGTCGCGCAACAAGCTCGCTGCCAGCGCCGGCAACGACCTGGCCTCCAGCGCCGCGGTCGACGTCAAGGGCATCAAGGTTCTTGCGGCCAGCATTGGCGACGTCGATCCCAAGGCGCTGCGCGGCATGGTCGACAACCTGAAAGATCGCCTGAAGCCTGCTGTCGTGCTGCTGGCTACCGGCTCGGCCGATGGCAAGATCAGCGTGGTCGGTGGCGTCACCGCCGACCTGACCGACCGCATCAAGGCCGGCGATCTGGTGGGCTTTGTCGCCAGCCAGGTGGGCGGCAAGGGCGGTGGCCGTCCTGATATGGCAATGGGTGGCGGCACGGATATCGCCGCGTTGCCCGCGGCCATTGCTGGCGTGCAAAAGTGGGTGGACGAGCGCCTCTGATGAGCGATGTCGATTCCCGTCTTGAGGCCGGCGCCGAGGCGCCGGTGTTCGACCAAGACGTCGATGCCAGTGGCCTGACGTGTCCTTTGCCCATCCTGCGGGCCAAGAAGGCGCTTGCGCAGATGGAAAGCGGGCAGGTGGTGCGTGTCATCACCACCGACCGCAACGCGATCCGCGATTTTCAGGCGTTTGCGCGCCAGACCGGCAATGCGCTCGTCGCGCAGCAAGAGGCCGACGGACGCTGCGTGCATTTTCTGCGCCGGCGCTAGCCCGCCTGGCATTCGCCCCATGCAGTAGGCCCGCTCAACGGGCCTCCTGAATAGGCGAATAGACCCGCTCAATAGGCCCGCTCACCCAGCGGGCCTTTTTCTTGGCGTGTCGGTGCGCATAGCGGTGGATGGCCGCGGCGACGGCCTGCGTGATCGTGAAGTCCACCAGATCGCCTTCCTTCAATTGTTGAAGCTTCTGGCGCAGGGCCGGATCCCTGACCTGGATGGTGCGCCTGCCGCCCTGGGGGCCCTTCAGGATCACCAGGTTCGCGCTCCGGTTGATGTGCCAGATCTCGGCCGTGATCGTCGTCTGGCGGCCAACCGCGCCGCCTGGCATCGCGCCCTTGGCCGACCGGGTCGCGGCGGTCTCGGTGACGACTTCAGGCGCGCCGGAGCCCGCGGGGCGAACGTCCACCGCCACCGATTCGTAGTAGTCCAGCGTCAAGGTGTCGCCGGGCTTGATCTGATTGAAATTGCGGATGTCCGGTCCGGCCGCGATTTCCACGGTATTGCCGTCGGCGCCGCGCAGGGTGATGGTCCGGTTGGCCTGATCAACCGCAGCCACCTGCCCGGAGGCCGTCGTCAGCGCCGCGCCAATGACCCGCGCGGGCGCGTCCGCGGGCAACGCCAGCGTTCCCGCCAGCAATCCAGCCACAGCCAGGCGCGCGACGGGTGCGAAGACTGATTTTTGGTTCTTCATGGTTTGCACACTCCAGTTAAAGGACTTTTTGTGGGGAAAAAGCGGAGTCAGGCAGGGACGCAGCAACGCCGCCCGGATCTCCGGGGCGCTCGCGGCAAGGGCGGGGTACCAGGGGAAGGCTGTCGCTTCCGAGCGGCCAGGAAGGCCAGGGCGTAGAGTTTTGCGCGGGTCGGCATGAAATCCGATCTCTCCAATCAGATTGCTCTTCAGACGCACCAACTGCTCAAACGCATGACAACGGGGCAGGCTGCAGGCCAGGTCACTTGCACCCGCACCCGCCTGACGACGGACGGGTTGACGAACAGCAAGACGAACAACACGAAGTCCGGGCCACCTGCAGATCGAGCCGCAGCAGGGCTGGGCTCGTGCTTGTAGAATACCCGGATGTGGTGTTTTGGGATACAAATCGCACCGCATCACAGATTCTTCGGCACTCGCATTTGCCAGCAGGCTCCTTTCAGTGCTAGAATTTCCCGTTTTTCACAACTAATTCAAGGGATTACCTATGGTGGTGATTCGCCTGGCCCGCGGTGGGTCCAAGAAGCGTCCGTTCTACAACCTGGTGGCCACCGATTCGCGTAACCGTCGCGACGGCCGTTTTATCGAGCGCGTGGGTTTTTACAACCCCGTGGCTAGCGAAGGCACGGAAAACCTGCGCATTGCGCTGGATCGCGTGCAGTACTGGACCGGCACCGGCGCGCAACTGTCGCCCGCCGTCGAGCGTCTGGTCAAGGAATACTCGGCCAAGGTTTCCGCCGCGGCCTAATTGCCCGCGACGCACATCCTTAGTTGAATTCTGAAGCAGCTGGTTTTTCGACGCTGAAAGCCTCGCGCTTGAAAGCGGACATTCCTAGCTGCTTCATCGCTATCCAAGCCTGATAAAGAGCACGATAAATGCCTGATGCCGCAACATCTAACGCGGCGCCTACGGATTTGGTCGAGCTGGGCCGCATTACTGCAGCCTACGGTGTGAAAGGCTGGGTTAAAGTGCAGCCGCATTCGGCCAACGCCGAAGTGCTGCTCTCAGCGTCTCAATGGTGGTTGACTCGCCCTGTGCCTGAATTGGCGCGGGGCGCTGTCGCGTCTGCGCCTGTCGCATTCAAGATCTTGCAATCCCGTTCGCAGGGAGCCACCGTGGTGGCGCAACTGCAGGGCATTACGGATCGCGATCAGGCCGAAGCGTTGCGCGGATATACCGTGCAAGCGCCGCGGGGGTCATTCCCCGCGCCCGAGGAAGACGAATACTACTGGGTCGATCTCATTGGTTGCGCGCTGTATTCCAGCGCCAACGGCGAACCCACGCGAATCGGCGTGGTCAGCGAGGTCCTTGATAACGGTGCTCATGCCGTGTTGAAGGTCCTGCTGCAGAAGGGCGAGGGCGAAAGTCCCGAGCCCGTCCTGGACGCCAAGGGCCGACCCGCCGAAATGCTTGTTCCGTTCGTACGCGCGCACATCCACGCCGTTGATCTGGCCGCCCGCCGCATCGACAGCGACTGGCCCGCGGATTTTTGATGCGTATCGACGTCGTTACGCTATTTCCCGAAATGTTCGGGGTGGTGCGCGACCTCGGCGTCACCGGCCGGGCCCATGCCCAAGGCCGGTGGCAGCTTCACGCCTGGAATCCGCGCGATTTCACGCATGACGTACACCGTACCGTGGACGACCGTCCCTATGGCGGAGGCCCCGGCATGGTGATGATGCCGGGCCCATTGGAAGCCGCCGTCAACGCCGCCCAGCAGGCGCGCGCCGAACAGGGCCTGGGTCCTGCCCCGGTGGCGCTGCTTGCGCCGGTCGGCCGGCGCTATGACCAGGCCGGCGCCGAAGCGTTGGCCGCCAGCGATGGCCTCATCCTCATTTGCGGCCGCTACGAAGGCGTGGACCAGCGCTTCATTGATCGCTGCGTCACCCAAGAAATTTCGCTGGGCGACTTCGTCCTCTCCGGGGGTGAAATCGCGGCGCTTGCCGTGATCGATGCCGCCGTGCGTCTATTGCCGGGCGTGCTCAACGACGGGGATTCCGCTCTGCAGGATTCCTTCAATGACACCTTGTCCGGCCTGCTGGACAGCCCGCACTACACGCGCCCGGAAGTCTATGACGGCGAGGCGGTGCCGGCGCCGCTGCTCAGCGGGCATCACGCCAATATCGCGCGATGGCGGCGTGAGCGTTCGCTCGCGTTGACCGCCGCGCGCCGGCCCGAGCTCATCGAATCGGCGCGCGCAAAAGGCTGGCTGAGCAAGCTGGACGAGCGCTATCTGGCCGAGTTGGCTGGCACGCCGTTGCCTGCGGAGCAAGGCGCGAGACGCCGCCGGCCGCGCAAACCCGGCTCCGATGCCGCGCCCACGGGGCAGGGCCAGCCCAATCCCAACTCCGATCCCAATCCGGATCCGTCCGACGCCTCCTGATCGACGCGCCGGCCGGCAACGTGCATCACGCCCACTACGCTAGGGAAGTCCCTGGATTGTGGGCGTTTTTGCGGCTCCTTAGTATTGAAAATTACATGCACATGAAATTTTCATATGAGCCGCTCCACCGCCGTTAGTCGTGCCCCTGCAGCGCCCGCGTCGCCCGCTCACGCGGAACGACCGGAGTCGGCCGTCGATCTGTGGCTGGGGCAGCAGTTGCGCCAGTTGCGCAAGCAGCAGGGACGGTCGCTGGCTGACGTCGCGCGGGCCTGCGGCATGTCGCTGGGGTTGTTGAGCCAGATCGAAAGAGGGCTCAGCTCGGCGTCCATCAAAGTCCTTCATCTCCTGGCGCGCGAGTTTCGCGTGTCGGTCAATTCGCTATTGCGCAATGCCGAGCATACCGGCGGCGAGGAAGACGGACGCGTGGCCCGCGCGGGCACGCACCGCCACATCGACCTGAAGGAAAAAGGCATCAGCAAAGAGATGTTCACGCCCGCGGCATGCCGCAGCATGGACTTGTGCCGCGCTTGCATTGCGCCCGGCGGATCGACGGGCAACGAACTGTTCGTGACGGGGCAGGGCGAGCAGATCGGCCTGGTGCTCAAGGGTGTGCTCGAACTGTGGGTAGGCGACCGCGTCATCCGCCTGCAAGCCGGCGACAGTTTTTGCTACGCCAGCAGCACGCCACGCCGCTGGTGCAATCCGGGGACCCAGACGACCGAGGTCATCTGGGCCATATCCAACATCACTCAAGCCGCGGAGGACGACACGCCACAAGCGCCCTGAGCGCGCAGCACCCAAGCGGCGGAACGCGCGGGGAGCGTGCCGCCACCGGGCGCGCCACGCGCGGCCCGGCCTTCTTTGCCACGATGAGGATATGTCATGAAATTCAAGACTCTTGTTGTCTCTGTATTCGCAGCATTGTCCATGGCGGCTGGCGCCCAAGCCCAGACGGTATTGAAGGTGGGGTCCACGCCCACCGGCAGCCCGTTCACGTTTCTCGATACCAAAACCAACAGCATCGAGGGCGTGATGGTCGACATCGTGAAAGCGGTGGGCAAGGAGGCCGGATTCTCGGTGCAGATCGAGCCCATGGCATTTTCCGCGCTGATCGGTTCGCTGACGTCCAAGCGCATCGACATCGTGTCGGCGGCGATGTTCATCACGCCTCAGCGCCAGCAGGTGGTGAGCTTTTCGGAGCCCGTCTATCGCTACGGCGAGGGCCTGATGGTGCTCAAGACCGACAACAAGGAATACAAGTCGTTCGCCGACATGAAGGGCATGACCGTCGGGGTGCAAGTCGGCACCGCCTTTGTCGAGCCCATCCAGAAGAGCGGCGTCTTCAAGGAAGTGAAGCTTTACGACAACCCGCCCGACATGATGCGCGACGCCAACGCCGGCCGCATCCAGGGCGGCTTCATGGACTATCCCATCGCCGCGTATGTCCTGTCGCAGGGCAACTATCCTAATCTGAAAATGGCGCAGTCGTACCAGCCGACGATCATGGGCAGCCTTGGG
>CBHWAL010000012.1:0-20431 GCA_966111495.1 uncultured Achromobacter sp.
GCAGCTGACGGTGGCCGAAGGCACGGTCCTGGACGTCGCCATGCCGATCCTGCAGGCAAGCGCCAACGCACGCGGCGCGGCGGGCGGCAGCGACGCGTCGCTGGCGCTGGAGCTTGTGTTGCCGACGCTGTATCAGCCGTCGCCCTTGTCGGGCGAGATGGGGCAGCGCGCCGGCGCCAGCCTCGCGCTGACGGCGGGCACGCTGGGCATGCCGATCGCGGCGCTGGACGACACGCGCCTGGACATCGGGCCGGGCGCGGTGATTTCGGTGGATCCGGGACAGGCGATTGCGCTGGCCAGCGCCGGGCATCTGAACGTGCAGGGGCGCCTGAACGCCTGGGGCGGCGAGATCTCGCTGCGGCAGGTTCTCCTGGCCAGTACCGATAATGCGGCTGCGAGCAGCGCGGGACACGAGCGGGCATTCCACTTGGGTCCGCAGGCGGTGCTGGACGTGTCCGCGCGCGCCGTGACGGCGCTGGACGCCAATGGCCTGCGCTACGGTCTGGCCGGCAGCGGCGGCCTCATCGTGATCGGCGGCGAGATCAATGCGGCCACCGGGCTGACCGATGGGGCCGATCAGTTCGTGGTGATCGAACGCGGCGCGCGCCTCGAAGCCTCGGGCGCGCAGGCGGTGCTGGACCTGAAGACCGCGCCGGCGCAGACTGTGGCGGGCGACGGCGGCCATATCAGCGTGGCGACGCGCAGCGGCCTGTATCTGGAGGGCGCCCTCATCGCGCGGGCGGGCGGACAGGGCGCCGCGGGCGGCACCCTGAGCATCGGCCTGGACAGCGATGTTTACCCCACCAATGCGAAGCCGACCGATCGTGTCCGGACGCAGCGCGAGATGATCATCACGCGCCAGGCGTTGGCGGCCGGGGCGCCGGGCACGCTGGCGGCAGTGGGTGAAGACGGCCTGGCCTACGGCAATGCGCGCGTCGCGGCGGACATGATCCAGGCCGGCGGCTTTGACGCCGTAAGCCTCCTGGCGTCCACAATGACTTTTGCCGAAGACGTCACGCTGACCGCAGGGCGAAGCCTGTCGCTCTACGCCGGGACCTTCGGATTGGCCGAGGGCGCCAATGACGCGTTGCGGGCAGCCATCGTGGCCCCGTATGTGCGTCTTGCCGGTCACGAACGTAAGGTTCCCGACCATCACCTCGGCATTTTCCAGCCGATCGTGGCCGGTTCCGCGCGCGAGTCGCAGGCTGTCTTCAGCGTGCAGGCCGACCTCATCGACCTGCGCGATGCGATGTTCTTTGGCGGAACGCAATCGATTCTTGAGCCGGTCGATACCCAGGGCGTCAGCCGCCGCGGCTTCGAACTGGTGTCGCTGCACAGCACGGGCGACATCCGCATGCTGGCGCCCCAGGTGGCGAACAATTTCTCGACGGTGACGACGAACGGCACGCTCGGCCTGCTGGCCGCGCAGATCTATCCGGCCATCAACGCGAAAGGCAGGCTCAGCGCCGCGCAGATCGACGTGGGCCGCGTCAGCCCGATCGACCCGGCCACGCCATACTCGGCGTTTGGCAGCCTCACGCTGGAAGCGGATGTCATCAACCAGGGCGGCGTGCTGCGCGCGCCGCTGGGCAACCTGGTGATCGGCTTGGGCAACAAGCCGGGAGGCGGGCAAGTCAATCTGCTGCCCGGCAGCCTGACCTCGGTCAGCGCCGCCGGCCTGGTCATGCCCTACGGCGGCACGGTCGACGGCCTGGCGTACACGTACGGGGGCGCGTCCATCGAGACGCTATTCAATGCGCCGGCCATGCTGACGATCCGAAGCGAATCGGTACAGGTGGCGCCCGGCGCGGTCGTGGACATCTCCGGTGGTGGCGAGCTGACGGGCGCGGGCTTCATCCCGGGCCGCGGCGGTTCGACCGATGCGCGCCTGCATCCGCTGGTGCAGATGGATGCGGAAGGCGGATTCACCTTGCCGGGGCTGTCCACCAATCCGGTCTACGCTATCGTGCCCGGTGCGCAGGCATGGCAGGCGCCGGTGGGGGAGGGCGCGTCCGATCCGGCGATCGGGCGGCGCATCACGCTGGAGACGGGCGTGGCAGGCCTGCCGGCAGGCACGTACACGCTGATGCCGTCGTCCTATGCCTTGCTGCCCGGCGCCTTCCGCGTCGAGCTGAACGGCGGCGTGGCGGGCGATCCGTCGTTCGGCGCGATCGCCATGCGCAACGGTTCGTATAGCGGCAGCGCGCGCCTGTCGACCGCTGGCACCGCCGTGCGGGACGCCTTGGCCCGTCAGGTCATCCTGACGCCGGCGGACGCGCTGAGAACGTATTCGCAATACAACGAGACGAGCTTGACCGCCTTTGCGCTGGCGGATGCGGCGCGCCTGGGCGTGCCGGCCGCGCAGTTGCCGCGTGATGGCACGCGCCTGCACATGAACCTGCTGGACCCGGTCTTCGGCCAGCAACAACTGGAGCAGCCTTTCCGCTTTGATGGCGTGCTCAAGAGCGATGGCGCAAAGGACGGCGCGCGCGGCATTACCACCATCCTCAATGGCGACGGCATCGAGGTCGTGGCGCAGGGGGGCACGCGCACGCCAGATTTTGTGGGAGTGACGCTGCGCGACGCCGACCTGAACGCCATCGCGGCCGGCGGCCTCTACCTTGGCGGCGCCGCGTCGGCCCTCTACGGGCAGGGCGGCAACGTGTTGAGCTTTCAGGGTGGGACGTCGCGCAACGTTCATGTGCGCGCCGGCGCGGCGCTGGTGGCGCCAGCGGTGTTCCTGGTGGCTCAGGGTAAGGACAGCAGCATCACGGTGGCGCCTGGCGCCAGCATCATCACGTTGGGGCAGGGCGCCGCCACGCAGGACTCCGCACGCGGCTATGTTTTCGCGCCGAACAGCGCCGGTGTGCTGGCGGTATCCAATGGCCGCATCGACATGCTGGCCAACAGCGCGTTCAACCCGAATTCGCCCAACAATGCGGCGGCCAGCATCCGCATCGGCGCGTGCGAGGCGGCCTGCGCCGGCAACACGTTGGTGTATTCGGAAGGCGCCATCGCGATGGCGACGTACGGCGACTTTGAGTTGAGCGACGCAGTGCGTTACGGCACGCGTCATCTGGCGCTGGCAGTTGGCGGCATTAACGCGGGCAGCACCGAGACCCTGGCCGCCATGGCGGCGCAGCAGAAGCTGCCGGCGGGGCTGACGCTGAACCAGAACCTGCTGGACCGCCTGCTGCGCGGCGACACGGCGATGGGCGCGCCGGCGCTGGAAACGCTGAGCCTGGGCGCGCGCGAGGGCATGCGCTTTTATGGCGACGTCACGCTGGACACCTACGGCCCCGACGGCGTGTCACGCCTGAAGGACCTGGTGCTGACCATGCCCGCGTTGTACGGCGCCGGTGCGGCCGGCAATTCGGTGACGCTGCGCACGGCAAGCCTGATCTGGAACGGTTCGGACGAGGCGCCCGGGGCGGCGGTGAAGGGCGGCGCGGGTGACGGCGATGGCGTGCTGAATGTGCAGGCCGACCGCATCACGCTGGGATATTCCGAGCGCGCGCAGGTCAAACCCGATGTGTCCCATGAGCGGCTGGCGCTGGGATTCTCCGCCGTCAATCTCAGTGCGCGTGAACGCATCACCGCCAACCACCAAGGCGGACTGGCGGTGCACCACAAGCAGGGTGCGTATGTGGCGGGCAAGGGCTATGACTACACGGGCGGCGATCTGAACCTGACGACGCCGCTCCTGACGGGGCAGGCCGCGTCAGTGACGCGCATCGCCGCGGGCGGCGTGCTGCGGGCGACGTCGGGCGGCGCCGCCGTGGTGGTTCCCGCCGGCCTGGACAACGGCGCCATGGGCGGCGAGCTGAGCCTCACCGGCCGCGACGTGATCGTGGATACGGCGGTGACTTTGCCCAGCGGCAAGTTCTCCGTGTCGGCGGACCGGGACGTGACGTTGACGGACGCCTCGCGTCTGGATCTGGCGGGGCGCGCGGTCGTTTTTAACGACGTGACGCGATATAGCTGGGGCGGCGATGTCAAGCTGGCCAGCCAGCACGGCAACATCAATCAGGCGCCGGGCGCGATCATCGACATTTCCGCGCGCAACAACCAGGGTGGCTCGCTGGAGGCCGTGGCGCTGGATCCTGCCGCGGGCGGCGTCCTGCTGCGCGGGACGATTCTCGGCGGCGCCAGCAGCAATTACGACGCGGGCGGCACGGTCGTGCCCTACCGCGCGGGCAGCGTCACCATCCGCGCGCAGCACCTGGGCGGCGATCTGAGCGGCGAATTCGCCGCGCTGAACCAGCGGCTGAATGCCGGGCAGGTGGCAGGCGGCCGCAGCTTCCAGTTCAAGCAAGGCAACCTTGTCATCGGCAACGATCTGAAAGCCGGCGAGATCGATGTGTCGGTGGACAACGGCTCGCTGACGGTGGCCGGACTGATCGACGCCAGCGGCGAACGCGTGGGCGCGATCCGCCTGGCGGCGCGGCGGGGGCTGACGCTGACCGGCAACGCCGTGCTCGATGCGCACGGCACGGCGCTGCGCGTGGACAGCTACGGCAAGATCATCGAAAGCCCGAACCGCGCGATCGTCGAGCTGCGCTCCGGCGACGGCGTGCTGACGCTGGCCAACGGCGCGCGCATCGATCTGCGCCACGGCACGGCGGCGGTGCCCGGCGTGGGCGCTGGCCGGCACGACGGGCGTCGGCTGGGCACGCTGGCGCTTTTCGCGCCGCGAATCGACGCGCAGGGCCGGCCGACCGACCTGGCCGCCGACAACGACGCCACGCTGACGCCGGCCGCCGCTGTGCGTGGCGACATTGCCATCGACGCACGCGGCGCGCTAAACATCCAGGGCGCGCGCACCATCGCGGTCTATGCCGTGCAACGCGACGACAAGGCGCCCGACAGCGCGCAGACATCGGTCGACGGCCGGCCTTACCATATCATCGATCAGGCCTATCTGGATCGTCGCCACATCGACAGCACGGCCTTCATGACCGCCGCGCTGGCCAACGGCGCGCTGATGAACGGCAAGTTGGCCGGGCTGAACAACGCCGCTTACCGCGACGCCTTCCATCTGCGGCCCGGGCTGGAACTGATCAGCAAAACCGCCGATGGCGATCTGGTGGTGCAGGGCGACGTGGACCTGTCGGGCTACCGCTACGCCAGCGTCAATCCCAACGTGCTGCCGTTCGTGGCCGGCGCGAAACCGGGCGATCCCGGCTACGGCGCGGGTGAATCCGGCGGCCTGTCCATCCGCGCGGGCGGCGACCTGAGCATCTACGGCAGCATCACGGATGGCTTTGCGCCGCCGCCGGTCACGCAGGACGACAGCGGTTGGCTGCTGGTCGAAGGCGTGCAGCCCTTTGGCGGCGACGTGGTGGTGCCGGGCAATAACGTGGTGCTGCACGACGGCACGGCGTTCGCGCCGGGCAAGGCGCTGAATTTTGACCTGCCCATCCGGGCCATGACGATGCTGGGCGGGACGGTGCTGCCGGTCACGGCCACGCTGACCTCGGCGACGACGATCGCCGCCGGCTCGGTGCTGTCGGGCGACGTGCTGAACGCCGACGGCAGCATCGCCTTTGCGGCGGGCACCGTGCTGGCCCGCGACGAAGCGCTGGCGGCCGGGATGCGGCTGGGCGCGGGCTCGCGCCTGGCCGGCGACACCGCGCTGGCCGCGATGACGTGGCCGGCGGGCGTGCCGCTGCCGTCCGCGCCGCGTTTGTCCACGTCGAAGGCGGCACCGGTGTACTTGCAGGGCACGCTGGCGTTGAAGGCGGGGTCTGTCATTCCGTCGATGACGGACGTGAAGCTGGGCGGCGCCGAGAGCATCGCCCTGCGTCCGGCAGACGCGGACGGCAATCACGGCCGGAACTGGGCGCTGGCGCAGATGTTGCCGGCGGGCAGCCAGTCGTGGTCGCTGCAACTGGCTGCGGGCGCGGACCTGGAGGCAGCGAATCCGCGCCTGACCAAGCCGGACGCGGCGCACGGCACGCTGCGGCTTGCCGACACGCACTACGGCATGACGGCGAGCGCGGCCGGCACCTGGGTGTGGACGCAAGCCGGCATCGACAACATGGGCGTATCGCAAGACCAGCTCGGCCAGCCCATCGACTTCGACTCGGATGAAGTCGCCGGGTGGACCACGATGTGCACCGAATACCCCGAATTCTGCGCGCAAAAGATCAACTATCTCTGGACGCAAGTCGGCGTGGACAGCATGGGGGTGCCGCAGGAGCTGGTGGGCAAGCCGATCGACTTCGACATGGATGAAATCGGCGGGTGGACCACGATGTGCACCGAGTATCCGGAATTCTGCCTGATGGGCAGCTCGGAATACTCGGTGGCGCGTGGCGGGTCCCGCACCAGCGTCGTGCGCACCGGCATGGGCGACCTGGACCTGGCCGCCGCGGGCGACGTGCGTATGGATTCCCTCTACGGCGTCTACACCGCGGGTACGTCCACGCCGGTGGCCGGCGTCTACAACCAGCCGCGCGGCCGCGACCTGACCGGCCGCGTGCAATTCGAGCAGGCCGGCCTGTACGAGTCGCTGGTGGACGGCGGCGCCGACAGCGTCTATCAGGCGTGGTACCCGGATCATGGCGGCAACGTGACGCTGTCGGCGGGGGGCAACCTGATTGGCGATGTGCTGGCGCAGTACAACGGCTACAGTTCGACCAACGACTTCACGCAGGCGTCGAGCAGCGCCGTGGGCAATTGGCTGTGGCGCCAAGGCGCCGGCGATGCGCTGTCAGCAGCCAACAGTGTGCCTACCGCGTGGTGGATCAACTTCGGCACGTACGCGACGATGGGCGCCGGCCCCAGCCCCAACACCGCGACCAACCTGGTGGGCTTTACCGGCATCGGCGCATTGGGCGGGGGCAACCTGGATGTGCGCGTGGGCCGCGATGCCGGGGTGGTCGACACCCGCGGCGACACGGTCGGCATCAGCCACACGTCCCAGGCCTATCCGCGCAGTCAGGCACTGGTGCTGGCAGTCGGCAGCACGGGCCGAGTCGGCACGGACGGCGTCCTGGATCTGACCGGCGGCGGCGACCTGCTCCTGCGCGTCGGCGGAAGTCTCAACCCGGTGGCAGAGACAGCGGTCCAGGACTTGCGGGGCGCCATCGTCAACCTGCGCGGCGCGGCGCAGGTGCAGGCGGGCGCATTGGGCGCCATGGACCTGGGCTACAACCGGGGGGGGGTGGGCAACAATCCGTTCGACCCGCGGGCAGCCGACGTCTACACCCCAAGGTTGACCGGCGGCAGGGGCGGCCCGATGCTCGTGCCGGGCGACAGCGCGATGGTGCTGAACACGCGCGGCGATCTGGTCGTGGGCGCGGCTGCCGACCCGGGACGGGTGCCGCAGCGCAATACGCAGGCGTTCACGATGGACAACGGCACGCGTCACGCGGGCGGCGGCATGAGCTGGTTCTCGTTGTGGACGCCGAATACGGCGATCGATCTCTTCACGGCGGGTGGCAACGCCACGCCCGGCATGCAGTCGGGCGAGCGGCAGTCCGCCAGTGTGAGCCAGATCCTGGGTGGGCGGGATTGGTCGCCCACCGACGGACGCTTCGTCTACCCGTCCATTCTGCGGGTCGTTGCCGCGCAAGGCAGCATTCAACTCGGAGATTTGAACACCTACGTCGCCGATCGACAGCAATACGGCCTCGTGCTGGCGCCGTCGCCGCGCAGTGAGCTGGCCTTCCTGGCAGGCGATTCCATCTTCGGCAACAGTTATCCGGTCAGCGCGTCCAGCGCGTCCGCCGACGTGCTTGCTACGCCGCTGCGTCCGGGTTTCGTGGGCAGCCCAGACGGCTACAACATCCTTGTCAACAATCAGGGCGACGCCCGCCTGCGCTTCACGACCGACACCTACCCGCTGTTCGCCTTCGGCGACGATACCGCCGCCGGGAACACCAGCGGTCAGTCCGCACGCTTCTATGCCGTTGGCGGCGATATCGTGGCCCTGCGCGTGGGCGAGTTGCTGACCTTCAGGGACGGCGGCAAGTGGTATGTCGGGGCGGGTCCCACCCGCATCGTGGCCGGGCGCGACATCGTCAAAAGCGGCACGCCGCTGGGCCAGCCGTCCGCCTCGTCGACGGCACTGACGATGGCCCCGTCCGAGGGCAACCTGTTCGTCCACAACTCCCCGAACGATGTGTCGCTGGTGTCGGCCGGGCGTGACATCCTGGTCAGCAGCTTCAGCGTGGCGGGACCGGGCGTGCTGGATATCCGCGCCGGCCGCGACATCCGCATGGACGACCGCGCCAGCGTGGTCAGCCTGGGCGCGGTGGCGCTGAACGACACGCGCCCCGGCGCCAGCATCGTCATGACGGCGGGGGCGGGTAGCGCGGGGCCCGATTACGCGGGTCTGCTGCGCCGTTACCTGGACGCGGCCAACCTCTTGCCCGCCGGCACCGCGCTGGCGGACCGGCCGGGCAGCGCGGTCAAGGTGTACAACGGCAAGCTCACGCTGGGCGAGTGGCTGCGCGAGCACCACGGATACTCGGGCGACGAGGCCGGCGCCGCGGCCTATCTGGACCAGATCCAGGCCCAGCGCGATGCGGACGCCTCCAAGCCGCGCCGCGTGCTGGTCAACGACTACCGCCAGGCGAGCGAGCTGCATCTGGTCAACTGGATGCAGGCCCGCCACGGCTACGCCGGTGCGGATGCCGACGCGTTGGCCGCCTTCGAGGCGCTGGCGCCGGAGCAGCGCGCCATCTACGCGCGCCAGGTCTATTACGCGGAACTGCGTGAAGGCGGCCGCGAGTACAACGATGCGGACGGCGTGCGCTTCGGCAGCTACCTGCGCGGCCGCGAGGCCATCTCGGCGTTGTTCCCGCAGACGGACGGCGCGGGCCAGCCTCGCGTCTACCTGGGCGGCATCACGCTGTTCGGCTCGTCGGGCGTCAACACCGTGTCGGGCGGCAGCATCCAGATGCTGACCCCGGGCGGCGCGCAGGTCTTCGGCACGGAAGGCGAAGCGCCGGTCGCGCGCGGCAACGCCACGCCGGGTGTCGTGACGCAGGGCGCGGGTGATATCCAGCTCTATTCGAAGGGCAGCATTCTGCTGGGCCAGAGCCGCATCATGACCACGTTCGGCGGCAGCGTGCTGGGGTGGTCGGCCGAGGGCGACATCAACGCGGGCCGGGGTTCCAAGTCCACTATCGTCTACACGCCGCCCAAGCGCGTGTACGACCAGTGGGGCAACGTGGTGTTGTCGCCGGACGTGCCCAGCACGGGCGCCGGCATCGCCACGCTGGCGCCGATTGCCGAGGTTCCTGCCGGGGACATCGACCTGATCGCGCCGCTGGGCACCATCGACGCAGGCGAGGCCGGCATCCGGTTCTCGGGCGACGCCAACATCGCGGCGCTTCGGGTGGTCAACGCCGAGAACATCAAGGGGCAGGGTGAGGCGACGGGCATCCCCGCGATGCCGTCGGTGAATGTGTCGGCCCTGACCAGCGCCAGCACGGCCGCCAGCTCTGCAGCGTCGGCGGCGCAGGATGCCGCGCAGCGGTCGCGCGCGGATGCACGCCAGAACCAGGCGTCGATCTTCTCGGTGCAGGTGCTGGGCTTTGGCGCCGAGCCGATGCAAGGCGGCGGCCCGGCACCCGCCGCGCCTGCGTCCGGGGCCGCGACCCCGCCGGACAAGGTCGTGCGCTACGACGCCGGCAATCCCGTGCAACTGGTGGGCAACGGCCAACACTTCGACGCGAAGGCCCTGGCCAGCCTGACGGACGAGGAACGACGCCAACTGCGCCAGTAGCGGGCCCGCGAGGTGTCAGACACCCACAAGCAAAAACCCCGATTCCTGCGAATCGGGGTTTTTCTTTTGCTACTCACTGATGTGATTGAACTCGACCGATCCCGGCTCGATCCCGCCGCGCCTCAGCCGGCCGTCTACATCTTCCGGAGTCCCGCCCGCCGCGTCCGCCGCCGGCAGGTCCAGCCAGTTCGCCAGTTCCTGCTTAGCCTGCTGCGTCTCGGATATCCCGCCAATCACCAGCGCCACGCCGTCGCTGCCGGCGAGCTTTCGATAAGTGATCTGCGTCTTCATCTTGCCTCCTGGGTTACGGTGGATTTGCCGGTCCACCGTAACACACGACGCATGGGCGTCATCCGGGCAGCAACCCGGATGCGGCGGTCAGCCCTTGACCAATCCGCCGTCGACGATCAGGTTCTGCCCGGTCACCGCGCGCGACCAGGGGCTGGCAAAGAACAGGACCGCATCGGCGAATTGTTCCGGCGTGGTGACTTCGCGCAGCGGGGTGCCGGCGGCAATCATGTCGAAGACGGCGTCGGGGGTGGCGGCCGACGCGTCGGTGGTGCGCAGCAGGCCGCCGGACACCAGGTTGACGGTGATGCCGTCGGCACCCAGCTCGTGCGACAGGGTGCGGGTGAAGGCGAGCAACGCGGCCTTGGCGGCGGTGTAGTCGTGGTACGGCACGACCGGGTTCTGGACCAGGTTGGTGCCGACGTTGATGATGCGCCCGCCGCCAGCGGCGCGCATGCCGGGCAGGGCGGCCTGCGTGGTGTTCAGGGCGGCGCGCACGCTGCCTTCGATCTGGGCGTTCATCTGCGCCCAATCCAGCGTGTCCGCGTGGGGCCGGGCGTCGCCGTTGAACTGAAAAGCGGGCAGGGCGTTGTTGACGATCGTGCTGACGGGCAGGCCGAAGTGCTGGCTGGCGCGGGCGACCATGGCGGCGACGGCGGCGGGGTCGCGCACGTCGGCCTGCACGGCCAGGGCGCGGTCCGGGGCGGTCGCTGCGAGGGCTTGCGCGCGGTCGGCGCTGTTCAGGTAGTTGATGACGACCTTGGCGCCTTCACGCAGAAAGGCCTGCGCGATGGCGGCGCCCAGGCCGCGGCTGGCGCCAGTGACGATGACGAGTTGCTGGTTCAGATTCAGTTGCTGGCGTTGCGATGACATAAAGGTGCGGCTTCCTGCTCAGTGTTCCGAGCCGCTGTTGAGCATGCGGCTGCGGGCTTTTTCGATATGCGCGCGCATGACGTTGCGCGCGCCCTCGGCATCCTGATCTCGGATCAGTTGATAGATGTGGCGGTGTTCGTCGATGGCGGCGCGCGTGCGCTTCCAGGGTTCGCTATGGACCAGATGGCGCATGACGTTCACCGCGTGGCTGACGTCGTATTCCAACGATTTGAGCACCTGCACGAAGCGCTGGTTGCCGGTGGCCGTGGCAATGGCACGGTGAAAACCGTAGTCGTGATGGTGGGCGATGGCGCCCGATGCGTCGGCCTCTTCGTAGCCGGTCAGCATGCGGTCCATTTCCTGCAGATCCTCAGTCGTGCGGCGAAGCGCGGCCAGATGTGCGCATTCGGGCTCGATCACCATGCGCAGTTCCAGCCCTTCCAGAATGTGGCCGACGCGGCGCGCGGGGTCCACCGCGGGCATGCCGCCCATCAGGTCCGGCTTGGACTTCACGTAGGTGCCGGATCCGCGGATCGAGTCCACGAGCTGGTCTTCACGCAACCGGTCCAGCGCCTGGCGTACGACGGGCCGCGACACTTCAAAGAGGGCGGCCAGTTCCAGTTCGGTCGGCAGCTTGTTGCCGGGGGCGATCTTGCCGGTGGCGATCGCGTAGAACAGGCTTTCGTAGACGCGCTCGGCAAAACGCTCGGCGCGGACATAGCCCAGGCCGGACGCCACCTCGGCCAGCACGTCCAGTTCAGGACGGGGGCGGGTGGCCGCGGCCAGCAGCGATTCAAGCTGCGGGTCACGTACGTTGCTCATCGGACGCGCTCCTTCTTGTGGGGACGGGTTGTCATGCGTCATGACTAACCTGTGGGGGCACTAAGCCCCTGAAATATTAGGGATAACCCGATCATCCAGAAAAATATCCTGAAGGTTGGGATTAAAGGTGTCATTCCAATTGACAAGTTGCGGAAGGCTCCCGTACCTTGCCATTCAACCCCCCAACCGGCCGTTCGGCCGCTACTTTACTCCGCACATCGTGACTCAGAAGAACTTTATCGCCAACCAATGGGTGGCCGCGGCCACCGGTGAAACCATTCCCGTCCTGAACCCGTCCGATGGCAAGCCTTTCGAGGAACTGGCCCGCTCGAACGAGGCGGACGTGGACCGCGCCGTGCAGGCCGCACGCCAGGCGTTCGAGGGCGAGTGGGGCCAGATGGCGCCCGCCGTCCGCAGCCGCCTGCTGATGAAGATCGCCTTCGCGCTGCTGGACCGCCAGGAGGAACTGGCGCAGCTGGAATCGGCCGACACGGGCAAGCCCATCAAGCAGGCGCGCGCCGATGCCGCCGCCGTGGCGCGCTATTTCGAGTTCTATGCCGGCGCGGTCGACAAGCTGCACGGCGAGACCATTCCCTACACGCCCGGCTTCACCGTGCTGACCGTGCGCGAGCCCCACGGCGTGACCGGCCACATCGTGCCGTGGAACTATCCCCTGCAGATCTTCGGCCGCAGCGTCGGCGCGGCGCTGGCTGCGGGCAATGCCTGCGTGGTCAAGCCCGCCGAAGACGCCTGCCTGTCGCTGCTCAAGCTGGCGGAAATCGCCGCCGAAGTCGGGCTGCCCGCCGGCGCGCTGAACATCGTCACCGGTTACGGGCACGAGGCGGGCGCCGCGCTGTCCGCGCATCCTGGCATCGACCACATCTCGTTCACGGGCTCGCCGCAGACCGGCAAGATGGTCGCCCATGCCGCCGCCGAGAACCACGTGCCCGTCACGCTGGAGCTGGGCGGCAAGTCCCCGCAGATCGTGTTTGACGACGCCGACCTGGACGCCGCGATGCCGGTGCTGCTGGGCGCCATCATCCAGAACGCCGGCCAGACCTGCTCGGCCGGCAGCCGGGTGCTGATTCAGCGCGGGGTATACGAAACCGTGCTCAAGCGCCTGTCGGAAGCGTTTTCCGCCACGGTGACCGGCCCGGCGGCGGCCGATCTGGATGTCGGTCCGCTGATCAACGCGCGCCAGCAGGACCGCGTGCGCGGCTTCCTGGCCGAAGCCGAAGCGCAAGGCATGAAGGTCGCCGCGCGCGGCAAACTGAAAGACGGCACGCCGGAAGCCGGCTTCTACCAGCCGCCCGTTCTGTTCCGCGACGTGCCGCCCGACAGCCGCCTGGCGCAGGAAGAAGTCTTCGGCCCGGTGCTGGCCGCCATGGTGTTCGACACCGAGGAAGAAGCGCTGGAAATCGCCAACGGCACGCTGTATGGCCTGGTGGCGGGCGTGTGGACGCGCGACGGCGGCCGCCAGATGCGTCTGGCCCGCAAGCTGCGCGCCGGCCAGGTGTTCGTCAACAACTACGGCGCGGGCGGCGGCGTGGAACTGCCGTTCGGCGGTTCGCGCCAGTCGGGCTACGGCCGCGAGAAGGGCTTTGAGGCGCTGTACGGTTTCACCAGCCTGAAGACCATCGCGATTCGCCACTGATCCCGGCGCGCGGGGGCGCGTCCGCACAATGACCCGGGCAACGGCCCGGCCAGCGGCCCCTAGCAAGGACCCGGACAAAATATCGGTTAACGTTGATGTTTTGCTTCCGGGGCCTGCCGCCCCGCATTCAGGATCCGTATGTTCACCGGTATTGTTCAAGGCACCGCGAAGATCGCCAAGATCGCGGATCGCGAAGGCCTGCGCACCTTTACGCTGGATTTCCCCCCTGGTTTCTGCACTGACCTGGCCATCGGCGCCAGCGTGTCGACGGACGGCGTCTGCCTGACCGTCACGGAGATCCTGTCCGAAAACCAGGCCACGTTCGACGTCATGCTGCAAAGCCTGGCGATCACCACGCTGGGCAGCTTCGGCGAGGGCGACAGCGCCAACGTCGAGCGCGCAGCCAAGGACGGCGCCGAGATCGGCGGCCATCCGCTGTCGGGTCACGTAGACTTCACGTCGCAGGTGCTGATGGTGAAGTCCTCGGACACCAATCGCCTGATGCGCTTCAGCATCCCCGAGGGCTTCCGCAAGTACGTGTTCGCCAAGGGCTATATCGCCATCAACGGCGCCAGCCTGACCGTGTCGGAAGTAAACCGCGCGGAAGGCTGGTTCGAGGTCTGGCTGATCCCCGAGACGCGCCGCATGACGGTCTTTGAGGACAAGCAGGTGGGCGACTCGGTCAACATCGAGATCGAACGCAGCACGCAGGTCATCGTGGACACCGTGCGCGAAACCGTGCAGGAAAGCCTGGGCAAGCTGCAACCCTTGCTGGAAGCGATCCTGAAGGAAAAGGGCCTGACGCTGGAAGACTTTGTCAGTCCGCAGGCCAAGCTGAAGTAAGACTGCCGGAGAACGGCCGCCCCTGCGGCCGCACGCGCATCCCGGGCGCCAGACGCGTCCACGGCAGATCCGCGGGATCGGCCTGCATCGGGCCGGGCGCCTTGGCCACCAGCACCTCGTGCGCGATGGGCTGAAAGTCGGCCCGGAAATGCACCGAGCTTTTCACCACCAGTATCGCCATCTCCTCGGGCTGCACGCCGCCGACGCGGAACAGGTTGCGGTCCAGCATCTGCGCCTTGCCGGCGCTGACCACGACCCGCACGCCGCCGATCCGCAGCGTGGCCGTTGCGCCCAGGTCCACGTCCATGCCGTTCATCATCGGGCCGTCAAAGCGCAGCTTGCCGTCCGATAAGGCCTCGACCACGAACTCCCCTTCAAAGGCGGCGTCGCCCGCCACGCCGGACTGGCCGCCCAGCTTGAGCGCAACCGTGGCGCCGACGCCGGCATCTGTTGCCTGACGCACCACCTCGGGGTCGTACAACAAGCCCAGCGCCGCGTTCTGCGCGTCGGCTTGCACCAGCGCGCGCAGCATGCCGGTGGTGTTGGCGTCGCCGCCCGCGCCAGGATTGTCCTGCGTGTCCGCAATGACGACGGGCCGCGTCGCCGCGGCGGCCAAGTCCTGCGCGCGGCGCACGGCGTCGGCCGGCTCAAGAAAGTCAGGCGACCAGTCGGGTTCCAACTCCAGCACGCGCGCATACAGCGATTCCGTGACCTGCTCGACCGCGGCGGCGTCCGTGCCGTAGGCCCACACCACCGGTCCGCATTCCGGGAAGTCCGCCGCCGGAAAGCCCGGCGCAAACGACACGGAAGTGACGCCAGGCGTCTGCTCCAGTTCGCCCAGCAGCGCGTACACCCCCTGCGAAGGTTCGAGCATCGTGCACATGCCGTTGATGGGAATCAGGAAGGGCAGGCGGCGTTCGCTGCGGGTCCATTTGCCGCCCGCCTGAATGCGCGCCATGAGCAGCCGCGCCGCCAGCACGCCGGTATCGGCCATGTCCACGTGCGGATACGTGCGGAACGCCACCAGGCCGTCGGCGCTTTGCAGCATCTGCGCGGTGACATTCGCGTGCAGGTCCAGGCTGGCGACCACCGGCATGGCCGGCCCCACGATCTCACGCACGCGGGCAAGCAGTTCGCCTTCGCCGTCGTCCAGATGTTCCGTGACCATCGCGCCGTGCAGGTCCAGATAGATGGCGTCAAAGCCGCCCGCCCGCACCGCGTCCAGGATTTCGCCGGCGATGCGTTCGAAGGCGTCCCGCGTCACATGGGCCGACGGACTGGCGCCCGCCCAGATCACGGTCTGCACGGTGTGGCCTTCCGCGGCCACCGCATTGATGAAGCCGCCGGCCGGGATGTTGACCTCGCGCAGCGCCAGCATGTCCGCGCCGCGCACCATCGCGGGAAAGCCTTCGCCGCGCACGAAGTTGTCGTAGCCCGCCTTGGAGGGCGCGAAGGTGTTGGTCTCGTGCTGGAAGCCAGCAACCAGGATGTGCATGAGCGTTTCCTAAGTAGGGGGCGTGCAGGCGCGCGGTCGCACGGGACCGGCCAGGATACCGTGTATGCAGCGCGTCCGGGCGGTGCGTGCGGCGCAATCCGCATCAGGGACAGTGCGGATTGCACGCGCAGGCGCGGCATACAATGGCCGCACATCAGCGGTCATTTCGAGGTATCTATGTCGGTCATATCCGATATCAAACTCCGCCCGCTCGAACGCGGCGACCTGCACTTTGTGCACAAGATCAACAATAACGACGTCATCATGCGTTACTGGTTCGAAGAGCCTTACGAGGCCTATGACGAACTCGTCGCCCTGTACGACCGCCACTTGCATGACCAGAACGAGCGCCGCTTCATCATCGAGCACGATACCGGGCAGCCCGCCGGGCTGGTCGAACTGGTCGAGATCGACTACATCCACCGCCGCGCCGAATTCCAGATCATCATCGCGCCCAGCTACCAGGGCCGCGGCTACGCCAAGGCCGCGACCCGGATTGCGGTGGGCTACGCGTTCCGCGTGCTGAACCTGCACAAGGTGTATCTGGTGGTGGACAAGGACAATACCGCTGCGGTGCACGTCTACGAGCGCTGCGGGTTCCAGATCGAAGGTCTGCTCAAGGAAGAGTTCTTTTCCAACGGCGCGTACCGCGATGCCTACCGGATGGCGCTGTTGCAGCACGACCATCTGCGCGACGTGGGACCGGGCGCGCCGGACGCGCCCGTGCTGCGGGACTGGCCGCAGGAAGACCAGGCGGGCTGACGTAGCCTGCAAAGACGAAGGCCGCGGCGTCACGCGCCGCGGCCTTCGCCGAACGAATACCGAACGATCGCGCCGCCCCGCGCTTCATGCGGCGGGCGGCGGGTTAAGTGCGGGCTTGGAGCAGGCCGGCGGCGGCAGCAGGCGGTTTTCCTGGCTGATCAGGTAGCCAGCCTCGGCGCTTTTGGTCAGATAGGTCGCCCAGGCCGGATCCTTCTGCAGCGCCTGGCGCTTGGCTTCGCGGTCGGCGGCGCTGTCATAGACCCAGATGTGCATGTAGGTGTTGACGTTGCCCGTCTCGGTCTGCATGTAGGCGAGCGGCTTGCCCAGATGGCGGCTCTGCACCTCGTAGCCGTGCTCGGCATACAGCGCCAGGTGTTTCTTGATGGTGCCGGCGCGGCAGGTGTAGGTACGTACGTCGTAAAGCATGATGAATCCTTGATGTCGGTTGCAAAAACGGGTGTCAGTCGGCGGTGGCGCCGGACTGCTTGACCAGCACGCTCCAGCGTTCCACTTCCGTGTTGACGTATTTCTGGAAGGCGGCGTGGCCGTCGCCCACGGGGTCGGCGCCCAGGCCCTTGAGCTTGTCCTGCACGGCCGGGTCGGCGATGCCGTCGGTGATGGCCTTGGACAGTTTTTCCACCACGGGTGCGGGCGTGGCAGCCGGCACGAACAGGCCGAACCACGAACGTGCGTTCATCGCCGTGTAGGCCGTCTCGGAAAACGCCGGCACGTTGGGCAGGGCGGCGTGACGCTGCGTGCCGGTGACGGCGATGGGGGTGAGGCGGCCAGCCTGCACCTGAGACAGCACCTCGGGCAGGTTGGCGAACATGATCTGGACCTGTCCGCCCATGAGGTCGTTGAGCGCCTGCGCGCCGCCCTTGTACGGCACGTGCGTCATTTGCGCGCCGGCCAGCGAATTGAACTGCGCGCCCGCCAGGTGCGAGGCCGTGCCGGTGCCGCCGGAGGCGTAGTTCACGCGGTTGCCGTTGGCCTTGGCGTAGTCGGCCAGTTCCTGCGGCGTCTTGGCTGGCACCGAGGGGTTCACCACCAGCACCAGCGGCACCGAGGCCAGGTTCGACAGGCCGGCGAAGTCTCGCGTCAGGTTGTAGTCCAGCTTGTGATACAGCGAGGCGTTGATGGCGTGGCTGGACGTGGCCATCAGCAGCGTGTAGCCGTCGGGTTCCGCGCGCGCCGCCATGACGGCGCCGATGTTGCCGTTGGCGCCGGCCTTGTTTTCCACCACGACGGGTTGGCCGAGCCGGGTGGCCATCGACTGCGCCACGGTGCGCGCGATCACATCGGTGGCGCCGCCGGCCGCGAACGGCACGATGATGCGCAACGGGCGCTCGGGGAAATCAGCCGCGGCGGCCGAGGCGGCCGCGCCCAGCGAGGCGGCGGTCATCAGGAAGGCGGCGGCCAGGCGGCGCGGGGTCAGGGTTGTGGTCATGTCTCTCTCCAGTGTTGGATTTTTTTATGTGAACGCCGGGCCTGTTATGTCAGGCTCCTGCGGTGCGCGCCTTTTCGCGCAGGCTAGTCAGGGTGGCCCGGGGCGTGATCACCTCGGGGTCCAGACTGAGTTCGATCAGATAAGGGGAGCCGCTGTCCAGCGCACGCGCCAGCGCGGGGCCGAACGCTTCGTGGGTGTCCACGCGTTCGGCCGCCACGCCAAACGATTGGGCGTAGGCCACGAAATCCGGGTTGCACAGGTCCGTGCCGATGGTGCGGCCGGGGTAGTGCACTTCCTGGTGCATGCGGATCGTGCCGTACATGCCGTTGTTGAACACGATGAAGACGATGCCCAGCTTGTGCTGCTTGACGGTGGCCAGTTCCTGCGAGGTCATCAGAAAGCAGCCGTCGCCCGCCAGGCAGATCACCTGGCGTTCGGGATGGCGCAGCTTGGCCGCAATGGCCGCGGGCACGCCGTAACCCATGGCGCCGCTGGTGGGCGCCAATTGGGTGCGCGGGTGGCTGAAGCGGTAGTAACGATGCGCCCAGGCGCTGTAGTTACCCGCGCCGTTGGTCAGGATGGCGCGCGAATCGAGCTGATCGCGCAGCGCGGCAATGATGCGCGCCGGGTCCATGTCTCCGCGGACGGCGGGCGGCTCGGTGTAGCGCAGGTAGTTGCCGCGCAAGCGTTGCGTCCAGTCGCGCCACGGCGACGCATCCACGGGCGCCAACGCCGCCGCCGACGTCGCAAAGGCATCCATGCCCGATTGAATCTTCAGCGCGGGCTGATACACGCGGCCCAGCTCTTCCGGGCTGGTCAGCACGTGGATCAGCGTCTGGCTGGGCACCGGCGATTGCAGCAGGGTGTAGCCGCCCGTCACCATCTCGCCCAGCCGCGCGCCCACGGCCAGGATGACGTCGGCCTGGCGCACCGCCTCGGCCAGTTCCGGGTTCACGCCGATGCCGACTTCGCCGACGTACTGCGCGTGGTGGTTGTCGAAAAGGTCCTGGCGGCGGAAGGAGCACGCGACCGGCAGGCCGTTCATCTCGGCAAAACGGGTCAGGCTTGCCAGCCCCGTGTCGGTCCAGCCGGAACCGCCGGCGACCAGCAGGGGACGCTGCGCGCCCGCCAGCAGCGTGCGCATGCTGGCCAGGGCATCGGGCGCGGGGTAGGCCTGCGGCACCTGGATCGTGCCGCAGGGCAGGGCCGGGGCCACGTCCGTCAGCATGTCCTCGGGCAGCGCCAGCACCACGGGGCCGGGCCGCCCGGAGGTGGCAACGGAAAAGGCGCGGTTCAGGTATTCGGTGACGCGCGCGGCGCTGTCGATCTGCGCCACCCACTTCGTGAACTGGCCGAACATGCGGCGGTAGTCGATTTCCTGGAATGCCTCGCGCTCGACCATGTCGTTGCCGACCTGGCCGACCAGCACGATCATCGGGGTGGAATCCTGGAACGCGGTCTGCACGCCGATGCTGGCGTTGGTGGCGCCGGGGCCGCGCGTCACCATGCAGATACCGGGCCGGCCGGTCAGCTTGCCGTGCGCCTCGGCCATGAATGCCGCCGCGCCTTCGTGCCGGCAGGACACCAGGCGGATGCGCTCGCGCTGCGCATACAGCGCGTCCAATACGTCCAGGTAGCTCTCGCCGGGCACGCCAAATACGGTGTCCACGCCGTGTTCCAACACAGCCCGCACCACATGCTGGCCGCCCGTCATCAATGTCGAAGTGTCATTCATCGCAGTTTCAATCTGGCCGCAGCGCGGCGGGTTGAGTCCGGATGAACTTTACGCAGCCCGGGTCAGGGCGCGTTAGGACAGATCAGAGCTTGTTTTGCACTTTTTTGCGGGGCGGGCGACGTGGCCGTCATTCGGTACGGCCACCATCCGACCGTGCCGTCATTCGATGGGGCGGTAATACTTTTTGCGGAAATCGCCGGGCGTGCAGCCCGTGTGCTTCTTGAAGAAGCGCGCGAAGTACGCCGGATCCTCGATGTTCAGCTGAAATCCGATCTCGGCGATGCTCAGGTCCGTGTTGCACAGCAGCCGCTTGGCCTCCAGCGCAATGCGCTCCTGCACGAGCTGGCTGGCGGTGCGCCCCACGCTGCGCTTGACCGCGTCGTTGAGCTGGCGCTCGCTGACGCACAGGGCGTCGGCGTACTGGCGGATGGCCGAGAAGTCCAGGTAATGCTCTTCGATCAGCATGGTGAAGCGCTTGGCCAGCGAATAGCTGGGACCGGCGGCGGTCTCGCGATCGTCGGCCGGATACAGGCGGCGAAGCTGGGTCAGCAGGATCAGCAGATACGAGCGCACCACGTCAAAGCGTCCCGTCTGGCGGTCGCGCGTTTCGCGTTCAATCTCGGCCAGCAGCGGCAGCATGGCATCGTGCTGCTCACGCGTCAGGTAGATGACGGGCGGTCCGCCCGCCAGATGAAAGAACGGAAACTTGGCGATGTCGTCCGCGCGCGGGAACATCTGCGCGAAGAACTCGGTGCTGATGTTCATGACGTAGC
>CBHWAL010000013.1:0-19499 GCA_966111495.1 uncultured Achromobacter sp.
CGGTCCTGGCGGTCGCCGGGCAAGAGGCGCTGGGGCGGAAACACCATCAGGCGCAGCAGCACCCCGCCCACGCCGAACATGGTGAAGGCCATGCCGGTGGCGATCAGGCGCCACAGCCAGAAATCTTGACGGATTTGAGCCGGAGTCGTCATGCGGTTCGGGTCCAGGTCCATTGGCGGCTGCGGTTGGCATGCCGCCAGCTTGGGGTCTGCAGCGCAAGGTGGCGCACGAGGTTCAGGGGATTGGGCCAGACCTGCGACGGCGCGTCGTCACCGCCGGCGGGATCCATCGTCAGCGCCCAGTCCGTGCCCGGACGCAGGCGGAAGGCGGCGGCATACGAGAACGGCACGTCGTCCACCCACGGCGCGTACGCGGCTGGCGGCGATTCTTCGGCCAGCACGACCATCACGTTGTCGTGCCCCTGATCGAACAGCAGGGCGGCTTCGATGAAGGCGTGTTCCAGGCCGTCGTCTTCGACGGACAACGCAACGGACTCCGCCGTTTCACGGCGTATGATCGACCATTGCGCGGCGATCGAGTTGTGGACCGACAGGCCGAATGCCGTGGGCGACAGCGGCTCGTCGGCCGCCAGCGAGTCCAGCAGCCCGAAGTTGCGCGTGGTTTCTCCGTGCCGCGAGGCAAACACGAACGGCATGTCCGGGTAGCCGTCGGCCAATGGCCACGCGCAGGCAAATACGCCGCGAGCCAGAGGGCTGAGGCGGCGTCGTTGCATGGGGGGCAAGAAGTCGAGGCGGGGGGCGGCCTGATCTCCGAGGGGGCAGTACGGCTGTTCAGCCCAGTCCTGCCAACTGCTCGGGTCTTGAAATCCTTGTGTCCAACCTTGCCATTGCGCGATGGAGAACGTCAACATAGCGCGCGATTCTACTATGGCAATCTGTGCCTGGCCTGTTTTGAATAGTTACAAATTACACAAAATAACCCATTTTTACGGTATTTTTTTCGAATAGTTACTTTCGTCCATGGGCGTTCAGGAACTTTTAATCTGGTGGGCCGATCCAAGCGCCGCCTCTCTGTATGGTGTCGAACACCTGTCCGCGGATGACGCCATCCGGGCGCCCGCGATCCGCAGCGGCAAGGCCCAGCGCGACTGGCAGGTCAGCCGCGCGCTGCTGCATCACGTACGCGTTGCGCAGCCGAAACATGGCGCCACGTCGCTGAGTCACAGCGGCGGGCACGCCCTGTTGGCCGCCGCGCCGGCGGGCTGGAAGATTGGCGTCGATCTGGAAGCCATCCGGCCGCGTAACGTTGACGGGCTCGGGGAGTGGGTGTGTTCGCAGGCGGAACGCGACCTGTTGGCCACGTTGCCGGAAGACGCGCGCCTGTTTCGTTTCTATCAGTTATGGACGTTGAAAGAGGCCTTCATCAAGGCCGCGGGCCTGGATTTTCCCGCGGACATGGCGTCGGTGGGGGTAAATCCCTCGCCGTCAGGCTTGGCACTACGGCCGCCGGTGGGGCGCTGGGGCGCGTGCTCCTATCGGGCCGGCGCCGGTTGGATGGCGTCGGTGGTGTGGCAGGCCTCCGATGCATCCGCCTGCGACACGATGGAACCGGCCTGGCGCGGCGCGGCCGGCTGCGCGTTGCCCGAGGTGGAACTGGTCGGGCATTGGCGGGCCGATTCCGCTTGATGCCCGAGCGATTTCGCCGTTGGCATTTAAAGATGTATTATAAATATATGTTTAAAGGCGAGCCTGTTCGCCATTCAAGGAGCAGTTGATGTTGAGCCCCCAAATCCGCGAGCTGGTCAAGGCCACGGCCCCTGTCCTGAAGGTTCATGGCGTCGCCCTGACCAAGCACTTTTACGCGCGCATGTTCCAGCACAATCCGGAACTCAAGCATGTGTTCAACCAGGCCCACCAGGCGGGCGGCGCGCAGCAGCACGCGTTGGCCGGCGCGGTGACCGCCTATGCCGAGCACATCGACGATCCCTCGGTGCTGATGCCGGTGGTGACGCGCATCGTGCACAAGCACGTCAGCCTGGGCATCCGGCCGGAACATTACGCCATCGTGGGCAAGCATTTGCTGGCTTCCATCCGGGAAGTGCTGGGCGACGCCGCCACCGACGAACTGGTCGATGCGTGGGGCGCGGCCTACGGCCAACTGGCGGACCTGCTGATTGCCGAAGAGGCGCGCCTGTATGCGGAATCGGCCAACAAGCCGGGCGGCTGGACGGGTTGGCGCGCGTTCCGCGTCGCGGGCAAGCAGCCCGAAAGCGCCGAAATCACGTCGTTCTACCTGGCCCCTGCAGACGGCGGCACCGTGCCGGCCTACCGGCCGGGACAGTACGTGTCCGTGCGCGTGTTCGTGCCGGAACTGGGTCTGATGCAACCGCGCCAGTACAGCCTGTCGGACGCGCCGGGACAGGATCGCCTGCGCATCTCGGTCAAGCGTGAACCGGCGGGCGTCCAGACGCCGATGGGCCGCGTGTCCAACGCGCTGCACGACCGCCTGGAAGAGGGCGGCGTGCTGGACGTGGCGCCGCCGCAGGGTGATTTCCACCTGCGTGAAGACGGCGATGCCCCCGTCGTGCTGCTGAGCGGCGGCGTGGGCCTGACGCCGATGGTGTCGATCCTGAACCACCTGGTGCGCGCCAACGACGAGCGCCAGATCCGTTTCGTGCACGGCTGCCGCAACCGCTCGGTGCACGCCATGCGCGAGCACGTGAACGACATCGCGGCATCGCGCGCCAACGTGCGCAAGGCGGTGTTCTACGAAGAGGTGGGTCACGGCGACCAGGCCGGCCGCGACTACGATCACACGGGGCGCGTCGATCTTCACGCGATCCGCGACGAGGCCATCGTGCCCGGCGCCGATTACTACTTGTGTGGACCGGCGGCCTTCATGCGCGCGCAGCGTGAAGCGCTGGTGGGGCTGGGCGTGGCCGAAGACCGCATCCACGCCGAGGCGTTCGGCACCGGCGGCCCTGGCGCCTGAGCGGTGTATCCTGGCGGCCTGATGTTTCCGGGCCGCCCGGTCCACGCTCCCCATCCACCATGCAACTGAACCGATTCACCGACTTCGGCCTGCGCGTCCTGATGTACCTGACGCAATGCCGCGACCGGTCCGTGGCCGTCACGATCCCCGAGATCGCGGACCGCTTTGGCCTGTCTCGCAATCATCTGGTGAAGGTGGTGCACTTCATGTCGCAGCGCGGCTGGGTCAGCACCACGCGCGGCAAGGGCGGCGGGCTCAGCCTCGCCCGTCCCGCCACGGAGTACCGGGTCGGCGACCTGGTGCGGGAACTCGAACAGCAGGGCCCCCTTATCGATTGCCGCGAACCGCCCTGTGCCCTGGACGGCGTGTGCCGGCTGTCCGGCGTGCTGGCGCAGACGCTGCAGGCGTTCTACGACACGCTCAACACCTACACCCTGGCCGATCTGGTCCGCGAACCGACCGCCGCCGCCATCATCAAGCTGCACCGGGTGGCCTGACGCCCAGGCAGGGGCATGAAGTTTGGTTATGGCCCCTGCGGCGTTTGGCATTTGCCGGCGCGGGGGCGGCCGTTACAGAATGGGCCCGTTCGCGGTCTTCTTGGATAACGGTATGCGCGTTTGCGTGATCGGCGCCGGCGTCGTCGGTGTGACGTCGGCCTATTTCCTGGCGCGCCAGGGTCATGACGTGGTGCTGGTCGACAGCCAGGCCCGCCCGGCGGAAGTCTCCAGCTATGCCAACGGTGGCCAGCTCAGCTACAGCTATGTGGCGCCGCTGGCCGGGCCGGGCGTGCTGCCCAGTGTGCCGGGCTGGCTGCTGCGCCACGACTCACCGCTGCGTTTCCGGCCCCGGCTGGATCCGCATCAATGGCGCTGGTGCCTGCAGTTTGCGCTGGCCTGCCGCGCGTCGGTGGCCAAGGCCTCTACCGCGCAGATGCTGACGCTGTCCTACCTCAGCCGCGATGTCATGCACTCGCTGCTCGAACAGGAAGACCTGGCGTTCGGGCATTTAAAGAACGGCAAACTCATTGCTTACCGCAGCCCCGACCTGCTGGAAAAGGCGCGTGCGCTGGTGGCTTACCAGGCCGCGCACGGCGCGGACCAGCAGGTGCTGGACGCCGCGCAGACCGTGGCGCGCGAACCCGCGCTGGCCGGCATGGGCACAAGCCTGGCGGGCGCCATCTACACCCCCAGCGAAGAAGCCGGCGACTGCCGCCAGTTCACCGAAGCGCTGTTCGACCGCCTGCAAACGCTGGGCAACGTACAGTGCGCCATGTCCAATCCGGTTTCCGGACTGCAGCGCGAAGGCCGCCGCATCGTCGCGGTCAACACACGCGACGGCGATATCGGCGCGGATGCCGTGGTGCTGGCCACCGGGATCGGCACGCGCGCCTTGCTCGGTCCGCTGGGCCACGACGTGCCGCTGTATCCCCTGAAGGGCTACAGCCTGACCGTGCCGCTGGCGCAAGACGACACCGTGGCGCCGCGCATCAGCGTGACCGACTACGAACGGCGCATCGTCTACGCCCGCGTGGGCGGCGTGCTGCGGATTGCGGCCATGGTGGACATCGGCAGCCACAACGCCGACATCGACCCCGCGCGCATCGGGCTGCTCAAGCAGCAAGTGCTTGAAGCCTTCCCGCAGCTCGACCTGCGGCAGGCCATTCCGTGGGCGGGTCTGCGCCCGGCCACGCCCACCGGCAAGCCACTGATCGGCCGCAGCCACGCCGCCGACAATCTTTGGCTGAACGTCGGTCAGGGGGCGCTGGGCTTCACCTTGGCCTGCGGCAGCGCGGCGCTGCTGACCGCGCAGATGGGTGAGATGGAATTGCCGCTGGATCCGGCGCCGTTCAAGCCCTGACCCCGCCGCCCCGATGGGCCATGTCCATTTCGCGATAGCCGATGCCATTTCATCGGCAGACGGGCTGATTCCGGCTCAATAGGATAGCGATCAACCTTCGCACGCCGCCGCATTTGGCGGCGGCGAAGGCGCCGATCCATCCTTCGAGTCCATCGCCATGTCCTTTCTCTTTCCGTTGTTCGCCATTCTGTTCTGGGCGGGCAACGTCATCGTCTCCAAGATGGCCGCCAGCGCCATCTCGCCCACCGCGATCACCTTCTACCGCCTGCTGCTGGCGCTGTTCCTGATGGGGCTGTTCACGGCCCGTCCGGCGTGGCGCAACCGGCGGGTCATCCTGCGGCACTGGCCAAAGCTGGCGCTGTATGGCGCGCTGTCGGCGGCCGTGTTCCAGGCGCTGTCCTACCGGGCCGCAGAGACTACGACCGCCACCAACATGGCCATCCTGACGGCGCTGATTCCGCTGCTCAGCATGCTGCTCAGCGTGGTGATCCTGCGAGATCCGCTGACGCTGGGCATGGCCGCGGGCGGCGCGCTGTCTTTCCTGGGCCTCTTGTATCTGGTGGGACAGGGCGACATGCTCAGCGTGTTCCAGCATGGCGTGCACGTGGGCGACGGTCTGATGCTGCTGGCCGCCATGTCGTACGCGCTGTACGGCGTGCTGTTGCGCCACTGGAAGGTGCCGGTGCCCGCCTGGCAGTCCACGTTTGTGCAGTCCATCTTTGCGCTGATCTACATGTTCCCGCTGTACCTGCGCGTGCCGGCGGCGCAGGCCGCGCTGGATGCCAACACGGTGCCACTCATCCTGTATGCCGGCATTTTCTCGTCGGTGTTGCTGTCGTACCTGTGGATCGAAGGCGTGCAACGGCTGGGGCCCAACCGCTGCAGCATCTTCATCAACCTGCTGCCGCTCTTTACCGCGCTGGCCGCCTTTGTGATGCTGCGCGAACGCCTGCATAGCTATCACCTGCTGGGCGGCGCGGTCACGCTGGCCGGCGTGCTGCTGGCGCAGACCGTGCAGCGGCCGCTGTTCCGCGCCGGGCGCGTGCTGGCCGCGGGCAGGGCCTAGCCGGGTATTCACGGGCGTTCAAGACAGGCGCCCGCCATCGCCGCATAGTGGCCGCTTTGCGCGGTGAGGCGATGAGCATTTTCCAGAAAACCACGATTGCGCTGGCTCGCAGCCCAGCGGTCGGCCAGGCAATGCGGGCGATGGCCGCCCGGACCTCGCTGGCGCGCCGCTTCGTCGGCGGCGCCGATGTGGACGAGGCCGTGCGGACCGCCGTGAGGCTGCGCGAGGCGCATGGCATTCGCGCCTCGCTCTTTTATTTAGGCGAATACGTGGCGGACCGCGCCGCCATCGGCCACAACGTGAATCAGACCATCGCTGCATGCCACGCGCTGGGCAGTGCAGGCCTGGACGTGCATGTCTCCGCCGATCCCACGGCCATCGGCTACATGCGCGACGATGCGCTGGGCGAGGAAAACGCCCGACGCAGCGGCACGGCGGTGCAGCGCTTCGGCGGCCAAGGCGGCCAAGGCTGCGACTGGCTAGTGCTGGACATGGAAGACTCAGGCATCCGCGACCGGACCTGCGCGCTGCATCGCACGCTGCTCGACGCGGGCATTCGGGCCGGTCTCACGCTGCAGGCGCGGCGCCGCCGCACGCCGGAGGACCTGGCCTGGGCAATCCGGCAGCGCACCTCGCTGCGGCTGGTGAAGGGCGCGTTTCCCGAGCGCGCGCTGGACCACGCCGGGCGCGCGCGCATCGACCAGGCCTATCTGGATGCGGCGTCCATCATGCTCTCGCGCGAGGCGCGGGAATCCGGCTTTTACCCGGTCTTCGGCACGCATGACGATCGGCTGGCGGGCGCCATCATCGACCTGGCGCGCGAGCGCGGCTGGCCGGCCGGCAGCTTTGAATTCGAAATGCTTTACGGCGTGCGCGCGGACTGGCAGATCGCGCTGCGCCGGTTGGGCTATAACGTCAGGGTCTATCTCCCGTTCGGCGCGGACTGGTGGCCGTACGCCATCCGCCGCGTGGGGGAGAATCCTCGCAACGCGTGGCTCCTGGCCCGTTCGCTTAAGTCGGACGGGCATTACTTCGGATAGCCGAAAATGGCTGGCGCATCATGGCGGTTTCTCAACACATCTGGCATTGCGGCGCGGGACTGCCCGGCGACGTGCTGATCGCGGATCTTCGCGCCTATCGCTACGCGCCGCATTTTCACGACGCCTGGTCCATTGGCGCCATCGAGCACGGCCGCTGCGACTTCACGGTGAAGGGCGTGGCCTATGCAGCCAGCGCGGGCGAGCTGGTGGTCATCGCGCCCGGACAGGTGCACACCGGCGGCACGGCGGCCGGGGCGCTCGCTTACCGGATGGCGTACATCGATCCTGCGTGGTTCCAGGACCACGCACGGGCCCTGCATGAATACGGCGCGCGCCTGGCAGGACCGGTGATCGCGGATGCCGCGCTCTGCGCGCAATGGCTGGACGCGCTGACGCCCGGCGAGATGGCGCCCGCCGGGCGCCGTGCACGGATTTCGGCGGCCTTGTTCGGCACGCTGGCTGCGCATGGCCAGGCGCTGGAAGACGGCGACACGCCTGCCTCGGTCATTCTCAAGGACTCCGCCTGCGTCACCGACGTGTGCGCCTTGCTGCGCGAGCGCATGGCGGCGGACCCATCCTGCGCGCCCGACCTCGAAGCCCTGGCGCAAGCGCAGGACCGTCACCGGACCACGCTGGTCAAGCAGTTCGCCCGGCGCTACGGATTGCCGCCGCAGGCGTGGCTGCGTAACTGGCGGGTGGCGCGCGCCCGGGTGCTGCTGCGCGCCGGCTTGCCGTTGGCGGACGCGGCGCAGGCGGTGGGCTTTGCGGACCAGGCGCACTTGACGCGGGTGTTCAAGCAGATCTACGGCAGCCCGCCGGGCGTGCTGCTCAAGGCTGAGGCGGTCGGCTCCCAGACGTTGTGAGGGCGGGGCGTTTCGAGCCGGTAATCTGAGTATTTGCGTGTGAAGAATTCCGCGCCCAGCGCCTGCGCCGCGGCAAGCGGCCGCCGGGGATCACTCGCAAGCTCGCCGCGCCGGTTGCCGGCGCCGTGCACAAACCCCACAAAGCTGGAATGCGTATAGCGCGCAAATTCCTGGACCTGATGCACGATGCCGAGCGCCGCGCCCGGATAGGTTTCCTCCGAGGCGACCGCCAGCCCCAGCCGCTTGCCCGCCATGCCGGCCTTGACGCGTTCGGGTTCTGGCCCGGATCCCGCGTAGTGGCTGAACGACCGGTCAAAGAACGCCTTGGTCTGCGCCGACATGCCATACCAATAGAGGGGCGTGCAGAACAGCACGCCATCGGCCGGCAGAAAATGTTCAAGAAAAAGCTCGGCGTAACGGTCGGCGGGCGGCTTGGCGTGGCGCAGATCGGGCAGCAGGCCCTGGATGTAGTCGTCCAGGAAAAACACCGATGCCCCGATGCCGGCCGTTGCTGCACCCTGACGAGCGGATTCGGCCAGCGCCGCGCTGTTGCCATCGCGGCGGGGACTGCCCACCAGGATCAGCAGGCGTTCGGTTTGATGAGTTGAATTCATGTCAGGCTCCTCTCAAGAAATAACGATTCGAGTCCTGATCTTGGCTTCGAATTGGGCAGGCGACAATTGACCATTCCTTCATTAAGATGAATGCAATTCATCTCAGGAATCCGGCCATGTTTGCCTCGCTTCCCGTTACCGCTTTGCGCACGTTCGAGGCTGCAGCCCGGCTGCGCAGTTTCAAGCTGGCCGCGGCCGAGCTGTCGGTCACGCCCACGGCGGTGTCTCACCAGGTCAAGGCGCTTGAGCGGCATGTGGGCTGCGCGCTGTTTGATCGCGTGCCGCGCGGCGTGCGGCTGACCGACAAGGGCGCGCGCCTGTTTGCCGGCGTGCATGGCGCCTTGCTGGACGTGGCGCAGACGCTGGATGCCTTGCGGCCCGCGCCCCAGTCCGGCGCGCTGACCGTGTCCACGACCCATTCCTTTGCGGCGCTGTGGCTGGTGCCGCGGCTGGGGCGCTTTCACACGGCGTGCCCGCAGTATCAATTGCGCCTGGACACGTCGCCCGATCCCGTGGATCTGTTGCAGGACGCCAGCGTGGACGTCGCCATCCGCTACAGCCGCCAGCGCTATCCCGCCTTGCACGCGGCCTGCGCGCTGCCCGAGTGGTTCGGGGTGTATGGCGCGCCGTCGCAGGTCGCGCGCGCCAGCCGCCGCGCGCCTGCGCTGGTGACGGTGCGCTGGCGTGATTCGGACCTGTATGAGCAAGGCTGGCAAGCGTGGTGCGAAGCCGCGGGATTACCAGCATGGCGGCGGCCGGCGGCGCAGCACGCGTACACCGAGGAACACTATGCGATGCAGGCGGCGATTGCGGGGCAAGGCCTGGTGCTTGCCAGCTCGGTGATGGTGTCCGACAGCGTGGCCGCAGGGACGCTGGTACCTTACCTGCCGGAAGTCCGCGTGGCAGGCTCGGTCTACACGGCGCTGTGCGCGCCGGGGCGTGAACGCCATCCGCCGGTCAAGGCTTTCCTGTCGTGGCTGCGCAAGGAATTCCGCGCGTAGCGGCACCCGGGGCTGGACGCGCGGCGGGGCGCGGCAGCAGCGGCAGCGCGGCCAGCATGCACGATCCGGCGATCAGCCATGCCACGTGCCAGGAGCTCGCCGCGACGATTTGCACGATGGCCAGGGGCGTGGCAAACAGCATCAGATAGACACAGCTGTTGGCCATGCCCAGCGCCGTGCCCGCGCGCGAGGCGCCGGCCAGCGTGGCAAGTTCGGTGTAGGCGACGCCATGCCAGGCCGAGGCGCAGATGCCGGCGGAGGCCAGCAGCACGGCCAGGACGAACACATCCCAACGGGTGGGGGTGGCGCCCGCCACCCATGCGGCGGCGGCCAGCGCCGCGTACAGCGCAAAGCTCAGCAGCGCGCAGCCGCGCAGGTAGGCCCGGCGGTTGCCGCGGCGGTCGGTCCATCTTCCGCTTGCGACCCGCGCGGCCATGGCGCCCAGTTGAACGGCCACCATCACCGCCGTTAGCACGCCGATGCCGGCATGCAGGGCATCGTGCAGAAACACGGCGGCAAAGGTCAGGACGGCGAATTGCGGGCTGCACATGATGCCGATGGCGAGCGCGGCGCGCCAGACCCGGGCGTCCGTCAGCGGGCTGCCCCTGGCGGGGCGAGTTGGGGCGGGGGCATCCGGGACGCCACGCACATCCCGCACATCCCGCACATCCCGCACATCCTGCACGGCCGGCTCACGCAACCAGCACGCGGTTAGCAGCGCGGCCGCGCCGCACATCAGCGCCAACACGCCGAACACCGCTCCAAAGCCGGCATGTGCGGCCAGCCAGGGCAACAGCAGCGCGCCCAGGCCGCCGCCCAGCGGCACGGCGGTCTGGCGGATGCTCATCGCCAGTCCGCGCTCGCCGTCATCGAACCATCCCATCACGGCGCGGCCGCTAGCGCCGTTGACGCTGCCGCCCAGCATGCCGACCAGCACCAGCCCAATGGCCAGCAGCCAGAGGCTGGGCACGAATCCGTCCGCGGGCGCGGCCCAGCCGCTCATCCAGGCCAGCGCCGCCGTCGTCGAACCCAGGCCGGCCAGCAGCACGGGGCGGTCTCCCCAGCGGTCCGTCAGCAATCCCCAGGGCAACTCAAAGAGCGCCACGCCAAGCCCCAACAGACCCAGCGCGAGCGCCAATTCGCCGTTATCCAGCCGGTAGCCCGCGCGCATGAAGACAGCGGTGGTGGGCAGACCGGCCGCAACGGCGGAAAACGCTGTGTTGGCGGCGACGCCCACGGCCAGCACCTTCCAGCGGTGGGGCGGGCGGGCAGCAGAAGCGGAACGGGAATCGGACATGGCAGTGGCACTTGCAAGAACGTTGACGGCGCCAGTGTGCGCCCCTACCATCGTCCTGAAAATCAGGAAGTTTTGTATGAATGGTTTTGAAAATCGGGATGATTGAATGAGACCAATCACGTTTGACCTGGACGTGCTGCGCAGCTTTGTTGCGGGCGTCGACCTGGGCAGCTTCGGCCGGGCGGCCGACCGCCTGGGCCGGTCGACCTCGGCCGTCAGCGCGCAGTTGAAGAAACTGGAGGAGCAGGCCGGCGTCCCGCTGCTCCGCAAGGACGGGCGGGGCTTGGCGCTCACCGACGCTGGCGAGACCATGCTGGCCTACGCCCGCCGGCTGCTCGACCTGAACGATCAGGCCGCGCGCGCGGTGCGCGGCGCGCAGTTGCAGGGCCGCGTGCGTCTGGGCCTGCAAGAGGATTTTGCCGAGATGCTGCTGCCGCGCGTGCTTGGCCGCTTTGCACGTGCCCATCCCAAGGTCCGGATCGAAGCGCGCGTGGCGCGTAACACAGACCTCCTGGAACGCGTCGCGCTTGGTCAGCTCGATCTGGCGCTGGCCTGGGACCACGACGCCCGGCAGCCGCACGGACAGCGGCTGGCCGAGCTGCCCATGTGCTGGATCGGGCCCGCGCATCCCGCGCCGGTGCCGGTCGCGGAGGGCGCGCTGCCGCTGGCGGCCTTCGAGGCCCCGTGCCTGTTTCGCGGCTGCGCCACCGACGCGCTGGACCGCTCGGGCATTTCCTGGCTGGCCGCGTTCACCAGCCCCAGCCTGTCGGGCCTGTGGGCCGCGGTGTCCGCGGGTCTTGGGGTGGCCGTGCGCACGCCACTCGGCCTGCCGGCCACTGTCCGCGTCATGAGGCCGGGCGAACGCGGGCTGCCCGAATTGCCGGTCATCGCGTTGTCGCTGTACCGCGCGCAGGCTGAGCCCGATCCGGTCTGCGCCGCGCTGGACGAAATCCTGGTGCAATGCGTCAATGACAGCGTGGCCGCGTTGGCGGCCACGCGTTTTCAGACTTTGGAGCCGGCCCCGCTGTGAACCAATTCCATGAAATGACGGTATTCCTGGCTGTGGCCGACGCGGGCAGTTTTTCCGGCGCGGCCCGGCGCCTGGAAATGTCGGCGCCCACCGTCACGCGCAGCGTGGCGGCGCTTGAACGCCGGCTGGGCGCCTTGCTGCTGGTGCGCACCACGCGCAGCCTGCGGCTGACCGAAGCCGGCCAGCGCTATGCCGCCGACTGCCGGCGCATCTTGGAAGAAGTCGAGCAGGCCGATGACGCCGCTGCCGGCGCGATGGCGGTGGCTCGCGGGGCGCTCGCCATCACCGCGCCGGCGCTGTTTGGCGAGCTGCACGTCATGCCGGCGGTGCTGGGCTACCTGCGCGCGCATCGCCAGGTGTCGGTGCGTGCGCTGCTGGTGGATCGGGTCGTGAACCTGGTGGACGAGGACATCGATGTCGCGGTGCGGATCGGCGCGCTGCCGGATTCCTCGTTGACGGCGGTGCCGGTGGGGCTTGTGCGCCGCGTGGTGTGCGCCGCGCCCGAGTTCCTGCGCGACCACGGCGCGCCAACCGACCCCGAGTCGTTGCATCGTTTCTGCACCATCACGGCCGCCATGGAAGGCCGCGCGCCGCACTGGCGTTTCTCGCAGGGGGGGCAGACCCTGCGTCTGCACATGCAATCGCAGTTGACCGTGACGTCGTTTCAGGCGGCGGTGGCCGCCGCCCGCGAAGGCTGGGGCCTGACGCAAGTGATGTCCTATCAGGTGGCGCCGCACCTGGCCAGCGGGGCCTTGCAGGTGGTGCTGCGCGACTTCGAGATGCCGCCGGTGCCTGTCCACCTGGTGTACCCGGAAGGGCGTAAAAGCTCGGCCAAGGTGCGCAGTTTCGTGGATTTCTGCGTGGATGCGCTGCGCGGCGACCTGGCGGCGCTGCCGGCCTGACGGGTTTATTTGGGTTTATTTCATCTACCGCAAGAGTGTCTTGCGGGCGCCGGCTGTTCCGGATTTGCGCGGCGGGCCCCACCATGGAGTCTCGAATCCGCCAGCGAGAGTCCCGATGCAAGCCGACCCGGCGCTGGTCTCTGCAAGGACACCGTCATGAACCTTCCCGAATACACCGGACCGTCGCCCTGGCATGCAGGCGAAGTGCAACTGCAGGCGCACGCAGGCGTTGCCGCGCGCATGGACATGATCGGCCGCAAGGTAATCCGCGACTTCATGCCGGACCCGCACCGCGATTTCTTCGCGCAGTTGCCGTTCGTGGTGGCCGGCGCGGTGGACGCGCAGGGCGATCCCTGGGCCGGCATTCTGGAAGGGCATCCAGGTTTTGCCGTGTCGCCGGACCCGCACACGCTGCGCATCGCCGCCATGCCGGACGAAGACGACCCGCTGCGCGCCGGACTGGGATTGGGCCGGCCGGTGGGATTGCTAGGCATCGAGCTGCATACGCGCCGCCGCAACCGCATGAACGGCCGCATCGCGGCCTGGGATGGCAAGCGCTTTGACGTAGCGGTGGCCCAGTCCTTCGGCAATTGTCCGCAGTACATCCAGTCGCGCGATTTCTTTTTCTCGCGCTCGCCGGCGATGCGCTTTGCCGCCGCGTTGCCGGAACGCGGCGGACTGGACGACGCGGCGCGCGCACTGATCTTGGCGTCTGACACCTTCTTTGTCGCCAGCTATGCGGGCAACGCCGTCGATGTGTCGCATCGGGGCGGCAAGCCGGGCTTCGTGCGGGTGGACGGCGATGTACTGACCATTCCGGACTTCTCGGGCAACCGCTTCTTCAACACCCTGGGCAACCTTGCCGCCAATCCCGTCGCGGGTCTGCTGTTCATCGACTTTGAACGCGGCGACATGTTGCAACTGACGGGGCGCGCCGAGGTAATTCTGGACAGCCCTGACATCGCCGCCTTCGCGGGCGCCGAGCGCCTGTGGCGCGTGCACGTGCGCCGCGTGGTCAGGCGGCCGGGCGCGCTGGCCTTGCGCTGGCACTTCGATTCGTGGTCGCCCACGGCGCTGGCGACCGGGCGGTGGCCGGCCGCGGCCTAGCTTCAGGCCTCGGCCACCTTGCGCACGACGGTATCGCCCGGGTTCAGCAGGCGGCCGTCCTGCGCGCGGATCTCCATCCGTTGCACCGGCTGCCCGCGCTGGCGGTCGATCAGCGTGGAATGCGCCTCGCCCGGGCCGTAGTAGTGGTCCTCGCCCCATTGGCGCAGTCCGACGATCACCGGAAACAGCGCCTCGCCTTTGTCCGTGAGCACGTATTCCTGGTAGGCGCTGCCGTCCGACGCCGGCGCCACGGCAAGAATGCCGTGCGCGACCAGCGTGCGCAGCCGGTCGCTCAGGATGTTCTTTGCCATGCCCAGGCTCTTCTGAAATTCGCCAAACCGGCGCAGTCCGTCGAAGGCGTCCCGCACGATCAGCAGCGACCACCAATCGCCGATGGCGTCGAGCGACCGCGCCACCGGGCAGGCGGCGCCTTCAAGACTCGTGCGTTTGACCATGCGGCCTCCTAGCGAATTTTCAGAGTGAAGTTGGTTGCATTATAAAACCTTGTGAACTAGCATTCTGGTTTTGTAATAAAACTAGGTGGATCATGAATCCGACAGCCCGATCCGTCGTGCCCCCTCCGATGCCGCCCGCGCTGGTGCTGCTGCTGGCGGCGTCCTGCGCACTGAGCGTCGCCAACGTGTACTACGCGCAGCCGCTCTTGGACGCCATCGGCCGCGAATTCCACCTGGACGAGGCCGCGGTAGGCATCGTGGTCACCGCCACCCAACTGGGCTGCGCGCTGGCACTGTTCTTCGTGGTGCCGCTGGGCGACCTGCTCGACCGGCGGCGGCTGATGCTGGGGCAATTGGCGCTGTTGGTGCTGGCGTTGGCCGCGGTGGCGGCTGCGGCAAACGCGCCGTGGCTGCTGGCGGGCATGGTCGCATTGGGATTGCTGGGCACCGCGATGACGCAGGGCCTGCTTGCGCTATCCGCGGCGCTGGCCGCCCCGGCCGAACGCGGGCGCGTGCTGGGGGCGGCGCAGGGCGGGGTGGTGATCGGCCTTCTGCTGGCGCGCACGCTGGCCGGCGCGTTGGCGGATTTATGGGGTTGGCGCGCGGTGTATGTGGCGTCGGCCATCCTGTCGGCGGTGCTGGCGCTGGTGCTGGCCCGCTGGCTGCCGCGCCGGCGCCTGCCCGCAGCCGGGCTGCGCTATGGCGCGCTGTTGCGATCCGTCTTCACGTTGCTCGCGACCGAGCGCGTGCTGCAGGTGCGCGGCATGATCGCGCTTTTGATGTTCGCCGCGTTCAGCGCGTTCTGGACCGCGCTGGTGCTGCCGCTCAGCGCGCCGCCGCATTCGCTGTCGCACACGGCGGTGGGGGCGTTCGGACTGGGGGGGGTGATGGGCGTGCTGATGGCGGCGCGCGCCGGCCGCCTGGCCGACGCCGGACATGGCCAGCGCACCACCGCGATCGGCTTGGCGCTGCTGTGCGTGGCCTGGGCGCCGATTGCCTTGCTGGACCACAGCCTGTGGCTGCTGGCGCTGGGCGTGCTGGCGCTGGACCTGGCGCTGCAGGCGCTGCACGTGACCAATCAGGCAATGATTTTCAGCATCGGCGCGCAGGCGCATAGCCGATTGGTGGCGGGATACATGATGTTCTACGCGGTCGGCAGCGGCCTGGGCTCGATTGCCGCCACCGCCGTGTACGCCCGCGCGGGATGGCTGGGCGTGTGCGCGCTGGGCGCGGGCATCAGCGTGGCGGCGTTGCTGTTCTGGGCGGCGACAGTGCCGCGCGGGGCACGCAAGGTTTGTCCGCAAGACGGGCGGGTGCACATCTAGTTGCGTGCGCCCGTCCGTTGTCCGGTCACACCAGCCAGCGCTTGATGCGGCCGGCCAGCGCTTCACGGCTGATGCCGTAGCGGTCATGCAGCGTGGGCAGGGCGCCGGCATCGAGAAACGCGTCCGGCAGCCCGGCCAGTTGAAATCCGGCAGGCTGCACGCGATGGCGCAGCAATGCGCTGGCCACGGCCTCGCCCAGCCCGCCGATCACCGAGTGGTTCTCGGCCACGACCACCAGCCGGTGCTTGTAGCGCACCGCCTCGACCACGCTGGACTCGTCCAGCGGCTTGATGGTTGGACTGTGCATCACCGCCACCCCGATGTTGTCCCGCGCCAGGTCCTCGGCGGCCTCCAGCGCGCGCATCGTCATGATGCCGCTCGAGATGATGAGCACGTCGCTGCCTTCGCGCAGCATTTTCGCCTTGCCCAGCTCGAACTGGTAACCCTCGATCTCGTCCAGCACCAGCGGCACCTGGCCGCGCAACAGGCGCATGTAGACCGGTCCCTGATGCTCGGCGATCTGCGGCACGGCCTGTTCGATGTCCAGCGCGTCGCAGGGGTCGACGATGGTCAGACCCGGAATGCCGCGCATCATCGCCAGGTCCTCGGTGGCCTGGTGGCTCGGGCCGTAGCCGGTGGTCAGCCCGGGTAGCGCGCAGCAGATCTTGACGTTGAGGTTTTCTTCCGCGATCACCTGATGGATGAAGTCGTAGGCGCGCCGCGTGCCGAACACCGCATAGGTCGTGGCGAACGGCACCAGGCCTTCCTTGGCCATGCCGCCGGCCGCGCCCATCAGCAGCTGCTCTGCCATGCCCATCTGGTAGAAGCGCTCGGGATACGCCTGTGCAAACAGGTGCAGGTCGGTGTATTTGGCCAGGTCCGCGGTCAGGCCCACGACGTCCGGACGCGATTCCGCGTATTCGACCAGCGCCTTGCCGAAGGGCGCCGCGCGGACGCGCTGCCCCTCGGAGGCGATCGACGCGATCATCGCGGATGTGGTGAGACGGGGCTTTTGCTGGGTGCTGGCGCTGCTCATGACCAGGCTCCTTCGGTCGTGGGGGTGGGACGGTTCTGGTCCAGGATTTCAAGCGCCTGTTGCCATTCCGGCGGGTCGACGCGGATGAAGTGGTTTTTCTCGCGCTGTTCCAGAAACGGGATGCCCTTGCCCATCCGGGTATCAAACAGGATGACGCGCGGCTTGGGGTCGGCCAGCGTGCGCGCGATGTCGAATGCCTGCACGACGGCGGCCATGTCGTTGCCGTCCACGCGCTGCACGTGCCAGCCGAAGGCCGCCCACTTGTCGGCCAGCGGCTCAAATCCCATCACCTTGCCCGACGGGCCGTCCGCCTGCTGGTTGTTGATGTCGACCAGGCAGATGAGGTTGTCCAGTTCGTGGTGCGCGGCGCCCATCGCCGCTTCCCAGGTCGAGCCTTCGTCCAGCTCTCCGTCCGACATGGAGTTGTAGACGAAGGCCGGATTGCGCTTGTGCTTGAGCCCCAATGCGATGCCGACGCCGATGGACAGGCCCTGACCCAGCGAACCGCCCGAGATCTCCATGCCCGGTGTGTAGGTCGCCATGCCCGACATGGGCAGGCGGCTGTCGTCGCTGCCGTAGGTGTCGAGTTCGCTTTCCGGAATGACGCCGGCCTCGATCAGCGCCGCGTAGTGGGCAATGGCGTAGTGGCCGTGCGACAAGAGAAAGCGGTCACGGCCTTCCCATTGCGCATCGCCGGGCTGCACGTTCATGGCGTGGCGGTAGGCCACGGCCAGCACGTCGGCCCAGCCGAGCGCCTGCCCGATGTAGCCCTGGCCCTGGACTTCGCCCATGCGGACCGCGTAGCGGCGGATGCGCCACGCGGCGGCTGCCAGTTCGTTCAAAGATTTGGACTGCTCCATTCGAAGCTCCCTATTCATGGTGTGGGGTTCATTTCAGGATGCTGGCGGGCACGTAGGACACCAGCCCCAGCACCGAAAAGGCGACCAGATAGAAGGGCGCGAGCTAGCGCACGGTCTGGCCCACCTTCACTTTGGCGAGCGCGCTGGTGATGAAGAGCGTGGTGCCGACGGGTGGCGTATACAGGCCGATGGCCAGGTTCACGACCATCATCACGCCCAGCTGCGTCATGTCCATGCCGATGCTCTGCGCCAGCGGAACGAAGACCGGCGCCAGCAGCAGCACGGCGGCAGGCAGGTCGATGAACATGCCCAGAAACAGCATCATCAGGTTCATCATCAGGATGACCAGCCATTTGGCGTGCACGTTTTCCTGGACCCAATTCGCGATGCCCTGCGGGGTCTGGTCGAAGGTCAGCAGCCAGCCGATGGTCGAAGACGCCATGATCACCAGCAGGACCACGCCGGTTGCCAACCCGGCCTGGACGATGGCGGCATTGAGCCGTGACCACGTCAGGTCGCGATACATCACGGCCGAGACCAGGCCCGCGTAGAACGTGGACAGGACCGCGACCTCGGTCGGCGTGGCGATGCCAAAACGCAGGAACACGATGATCAAGAGCGGCAGGATCACGGCGGGCAGGGCGTACAGCAGGTGCCGGCGGAACGCCGCGCCGTTGAAGGGCGACGTGTCCCGGGGGAAGTTGCGGCGGCGGCCCACCCACCAGCAGGCCAGCATGAAGCCGGCGCACAGCAGCAGGCCCGGCAGCACGCCGGCGACGAACAGCGACGCGATCGACGCGTTGGCCGTCAGGGCAAACAGGATCATCGGGATCGACGGCGGAATCAGGATGTCGATGGTGGCGGCGGCGGATAGCGTGGCGGCCGAGAATGCAGCCGGGTAACCCAGCCGCTTGTGCCACGGAATCATCAGCGAGCCGATGGCAGACGCATCCGCCACCGCCGAGCCCGACACGCCGCCGAACAGCGTGGACGACAGCACGCCCACCTGCGCCGGACCGCCGTGATAGCGGCCGATCAGCGCAGACAGCACGCCCACCAGTGCTTCGCCGAGCTTGCCGCCCATCATCAGTGAGCCGGTCAGCATGAAGAACGGAATGGCGATCAGGGGAAAGCTCTGCACCTGCGCGACCATCTGCTGGACCACCACGTCCAGCGGCACGCGGTCCGTGCTGGCCACCGCCGCCATCGCGGCGACAAGCAGGGCGTGTGCGATGGGCATGGCCGCGACGGCGGCGCCCATGAAGACGACCAGAATCAATGCACTCATTGCTGCTCTCCCATCACCAGTGCACGGCGGGCGCTTGCGGCTCGCCGTCGGGCTGCGCCGCGGTCTCGCGGCAATGCCAGCTCTGCCAGGCCGACTGCGCCGCCAGGACGGCGAGCAGCAGCATGCCGCCCATCACGCACGCATAGGTCAGCGAGCCGGGCATCTGCAGAATCGGGGACTTTTCGTCGTGGACGATCTCAAGCATGTTGAACGTTGCCCAAGACAAGGTGGCATACAGTCCGGCCACGACGCTCCAGGATGCGGTCGCAACCACGCGGCGGATGCGCGCGGGCACGGCATCCATCAGGAACGTGGTGGCGATGTGCGCGTTGTGCAGCGCGGCCAGCACGACCCCGGACATGACGAGCCAGGGAAAGAGCAGCTCGGGGATCTCGTTGGCCCATTCCAGGCTTGAACCCGTCGCATACCGCAAGGCGGTATTGATGACGAGGATCAGGAAGATCACCGTGGTGGACAGCCACAGGACCACGCGGCAAATGCCGTCGATGACCCTGCCGACCAGTCCGTGTCGATCGGTATTCATGTTGTCTCCTGCCTTGTAGCCGGCCCGCCGCCGTGCCCGCCGCGTGGGGCGGGCACGGGGTGGCCGAAGGACGTATCAGTTGCCGCGCGCCGCGGCCAGGACCTTCTTCACGTACGGGCCGATGGGACCAGCCAGCCATTTCTCGTCGACCGGCGCGGTGGCCTTGGCGAAGGCGGCGGTATCGGGCGTCGTGACCTGCACCCCCTTGGCCTTCAGCTCGGCCAGCAGGCGCGCGTCGGCGTCACGGCTCAGCTTGCGCTGG